>NZ_DDGR01000025.1:0-11674 GCF_002337775.1 Sphingobacterium sp. UBA1897 | reverse complement strand
CATCCATCCATCCATCCATCCCAAAGATTTAAATGCGATAATCTAAACAAAGTTTGGCATCGGGTTTGTACGACAATTATTATATTATTACTTTATTTACTCTTTATAAATTAGCACATATTATGAAATTTATTATTAGTCTTTTACTTACTGGTCTGGTAGTCGCAATTGCTTGCTGGGTTGTTCCTGGTGCTGAAGTTGCTGGTTTCGGTTGGGCTATCGTTACGGGACTTGTCATTGGATTTGTCAACGCGACTGTGGGATCGATTTTAAGGTTATTTACGTTCCCATTGAATTGGCTTACCCTTGGTCTAGTTTCCTTTATTATTACCGTATTGATGGTCTTGTTGACCGATTCACTACTTGGATCCAAATTTGATGTACATGGATTTTGGACCGCAGCGCTGTTTGCCATTGTCGTTGCCATATTGGAAATGATTATTGGCAGTACTTCGAAAGATTAAAAATACATTCAATAAAATAGCAGGCGTCCGCATCAATACATGTGGACGCCTTTTCATTGCTCAGCGATTGTCCCCCTTCCTTGCTGACATCATCTTCCCTTACGGACAGCATCTGTCGTTTGAAAAACAGCTTGTTTACCGTTCCTATTCCTTTAAAATAATCGTCTAAAATAATTGCCCTTATGGGTGAGTTTATCCTCATTTCCCTCGCTTTTTACAGCAGAATTCGCTAAATTTAATTCTTTAAAAGAACCGCTGATATATGTGCGAACACAACCACGAGCATAGCCATGACACAATGGGGCACTCCCTTCCAACACAGGAGCGTCCTTGGTGGATTACCCAACGTAAACTCCTCATGGCTCTTGTCATTCTACTTACTTTACTCCTATTGAAATATGCTTTTAAGATCAGCCTTCCCTTTGGCATCAACTTGACCTTAAATAGCATCGCCTATCTTCTCGCGGGAATCCCCGTTATTCAAATGGCATTGCGCAAGGCAAGCCGTGGCGATATTTTTAATGAGTTCTTTTTGATGACCGTTGCAACATTGGGCGCTTTCGCTATTGGAGAATTTGAAGAGGGCGTCGCGGTAATGGTGTTCTATCAAATCGGAGAATGGTTTCAGGATACTGCCGTCGACAATGCCAAGAAATCAATCAAATCCTTATTAGATATCCGCCCTGACGCAGTAACGGTCATACGAAATGGGCAGCAACAGCAGATAAATCCAAAAACTGTCCAAATTGGCGAAATTATCCTTGTAAAAGCTGGAGAAAAAGTGGCTCTGGATGGTACATTGAAAACGGAAAGAGCCGCATTTAACACTGCTGCTTTGACTGGAGAGAGTAAACCCGATACAAAATATTCCGGTAATGCTGTCTTTGCAGGTATGATCAACTTGGAAACAGTTGTTCAAATCGAGGTATCCAGCGTATTTGAAGATAGCAAATTGAGCAAAATTCTGGAAATGGTTCAGGACGCCACTGCACGTAAATCCAAAACACAATTGTTTATCGCCAGATTTGCTAAAATATATGTCCCTATTATTTTCGGCCTTGCGCTTTTGGTCCTTATTTTACCCCTATTTTTTGTTCATGACTATAGTTTTAAGGACTGGTTCTACCGGAGTTTAGTCTTTCTGGTGATCAGCTGCCCCTGCGCCCTGGTCGTTTCCATTCCCCTGGGTTATTTTGGCGGTATAGGCTTAGCTTCCCGAAATGGTATATTATTTAAGGGCGGGAACTTCCTCGATGCCATCACTTCAGTCGATACCGTTATCATGGATAAAACGGGCACGCTTACAGCTGGTGTCTTTGAGGTAACGGAAGTTTTTGCCGTCAATGGAGATCCAGAGGAATTACTGAACTATGCGAAAGCCATTGAGGCACATTCAACGCACCCCATTGCGAAGGCGATCGCCAGTTATCATCCCGGCACTGCCGCATTGGAAGCCGAGAAAATCCAGGAAATAGCAGGCCACGGACTTTTCGCCACTGTTAACGGAAAGCCCACACTCGCGGGCAACAGCAAATTACTGGACAAATTCGATATTGGCTATCCGGCAGAGCTAAGGCAAATGGCATACTCCATTGTATTACTCGCCATCGAAGGTCACTATGCGGGTTATATTACTGTTGCGGATCGAATTAAACCAGATGCCAGGGCAGTGATCCAAGCCATGCATGCTCAAGGTTTGTATACAGTCATGTTATCTGGAGATAAAACAGCGGTGGTAGATGAAGTCGCCAAAGAACTTGGACTCGACAAAGCCTATGGCGATCTCCTTCCTGAGGATAAAGTGAGCCATGTACAGCAGCTGATTGACCAAGGACGCCGCGTTGCCTTTGCCGGCGATGGCGTAAACGACGCCCCTGTAGTTGCCTTAGCACATGTTGGCATTGCTATGGGTGGACTGGGAGCTGATGCAACTATTGAAACTGCTGATGTTGTGATCCAAAACGATGAGCCACACAAGATTTTGTCGGCCATAAAAATTGGCAAAATAACCCGAAGTATTGTCTGGCAGAATGTCATCCTGGCGATGGGAATAAAAATCATTGTTCTGATCCTTGGCGCCGGAGGCATTGCAACACTATGGGAAGCGGTCATCGCTGATGTGGGGGTAGCTCTTCTGGCAATTTTAAATGCCATTCGGATCCAACATAAAAAAGTTTAAAAACTGAGCGATCATGTAATGCCCAAAAAAGCACTGCCCCCAAAAAGTGAGATACTTTCTGAGGGCAGTCCTGTTGTATAAAGGATCTCTTTTAGATCCTAGTTAGAAATTTAATCCCGCCAAGCTTTATATGCATTGATCAATCCATTGGTAGAAGAGTCATGACTCGTAACCGTATTGGCGTCACTTAATTCCGGAAGGATTTGATTGGCCAATTGTTTACCTAGCTCCACACCCCATTGATCAAAGCTATAAATATTCCAGATCACACCCTGCACAAAAATCTTATGCTCATACAAAGCGATAAGTCGTCCTAAAGTGCGTGGCGTCATTTTTTTGAACAGGATGGAATTCGTTGGGCGATTACCTTCAAAAACTTTATAGGCTTTAAGCAACTCTATTTCTTGGTCCGATTTGCCTGCTTTCTTTAATTCGGCAACTACTTCTTCCTCCGTTTTGCCATTCATCAAAGCCTCAGTCTGTGCAAAAAAGTTGGACAATAACAATTGGTGGTGGTTTCCGATCGGATTAAGACTATTGGCAGGCGCAATGAAATCACAAGGAATCAATTTGGTTCCCTGGTGAATCAACTGATAGAAGGCATGCTGTCCGTTCGTACCAGGTTCACCCCATATAATCGGTCCAGTCTGATAATCCACCTGTTGACCATTACGGTCCACATATTTGCCGTTACTTTCCATATCCCCTTGTTGGAAATATGCAGCAAAACGGTGCAGATATTGATCGTAAGGGAGAATTGCATGGCTTTCGGCCTGGAAAAAATTATTGTACCATACACCAAGCAAAGCCAATATTACCGGAATATTGGATTCGAAGGGAGTTTCCTTAAAATGAACGTCCGCATCGTCGGCACCTTTTAAAAGTTCCTCGAAATTATCAAAGCCTATTGCCAAGCTAATGGAAAGACCTATAGCAGACCACAGGGAATACCGTCCGCCTACCCAGTCCCAAAACTCAAACATATTTTGAGTATCTATTCCAAAGGCACGTACTGCTTCTGTATTGGTGCTCAATGCTGCAAAATGCTTAGCGACATCCTCCTGAAGGGCTCCGCTCGCCAAAAACCAGTCTTTAGCTGTATGCGCATTGGCCATCGTTTCCTGCGTTGTGAAAGTTTTTGAAGCAATCAGAAACAAGGTTGTTTCAGGATCCACAGCTTTCAATGTTTCAGCAATGTGTGTACCGTCTACGTTGGAGACAAAATGTACATTTAAGCGCGTTTTATATGCTTTTAAGGCTTCTGTTACCATCACAGGACCTAGATCTGAACCACCGATACCGATATTCACCACATCTGTAATTTCTTTACCCGTATATCCTTTCCACTGACCAGCTATAATCTTTTCCGTGAAGGCTTTCATTTGTGCCAGCACGCGTTTAACGTCGGGCATGACATCCTTTCCGTCCACATAAACGGGCTGATCGGATTGATTTCGCAAAGCGGTGTGTAACACCGGTCTGTTTTCGGTCACGTTGATGCGCTCACCCGAGAACATCGCTGCTATCGCATCAGCAAGACCACATTCTTTAGCCAACTGGACCAAGAGCGCTTTTGTCTCTGCAGTAATCCGATTTTTGGAGTAATCCAAAAGTATATCTTCGAAAGCGATCGAGAACTTCTCAAAACGTGTGGGATCTGCGGCAAAAAGTGCACGTAGATCATTTTTTTCGCTATTGTTAGATAGACCTGATAAAGAACCAAAATGCTGCGCTAGATTCTTATAGGCCTCAGTCTTTGTAAAATTAATTTTTGGGAACATACTGTTTTTACTGAAATTATTTGTTTTAAACATCAATAAGAGCCTTCAGTATTTCATTGTTACACATCGTGTAGATCCTTAAATGAAGGTTTATTCCGTTGACAATACCAAAACTAAAAAAAAAAGGTCAAATTATCCCTATTTGGCAATCTATATTGGGCGCGAAGTTATTCGATAGAAGCACGAATTTATTAATTAAAATTTCTACTTTAGCGGATATGACAAAAGAACAAATTCAAGACTTGAGGGATCGTGTTACTTCCCTGAGGAGGCATCTTTGACATCGATGCACGCAAAGAAGAGATAGAAAGAGATCAAGCTATTACGCTTGAAGCAAGTTTTTGGGATGATTCCAAAGCTGCAGAGAAAATACTCTTGGCCATAAAAAACCAAAAGGTATGGACAGACCACTTCGACGAAGTTGCAGCGGCGGTTGAAGACGCCTATGTCATGTATGAATTCTTCCAATCTGGCGACGCGAGTGATAAGGAAGTGGACGACCAATATAAACTAGCTTTAGCGCAAGTCGAGGAACTCGAATTCAAAAACATGCTTAGCGCCGAAGAAGATCAGCTGGATGCAATTTTACAGATTACAGCTGGTGCCGGCGGGACTGAAAGCTGTGACTGGGCTGCCATGCTGATGCGTATGTATATTATGTGGGGCGAAAAAAATGGGTATAAAGTGACCGAACAAGATTCGCAGGAAGGTGACGTTGCAGGCATTAAGAGTGTAACCTTACAAATATCAGGCGATTTTGCTTATGGCTACCTTAAGGGAGAAAACGGTGTACACAGGCTCGTTCGGATTTCTCCGTTTGATTCCAATGCAAAACGCCATACCTCTTTCGCGTCTGTTTATGTTTATCCCTTGATTGATGATAATATTGAGATTGATGTGAAGGATTCGGAAATCGAATGGGACACGTTCCGTTCAGGTGGTGCAGGAGGTCAGAACGTAAATAAGGTGGAAACAGCTGTTCGATTACATCACAAACCTACTGGCATTATTATTAAAAATCAGGAATCCAGATCGCAATTACAAAACAAAGAAAATGCGATGCGCTTATTGAAATCACAGTTATATGAGATTGAAATGCGTAAACGCCAGGAAGCTACCGCTGCTATTGAAGGAAACAAAAAGAAAATAGAATGGGGATCCCAAATTCGAAATTATGTCCTACATCCTTACAAGTTAATTAAAGATTTACGGACCAATTACGAAACATCCAATACACAAGCTGTGCTGGATGGTGATCTAAATGATTTTCTAAAAAATTATCTAATGGAATTTGGCGGATAAAGACGATTTCGAAACTTGATGATATTGAAGACGTTCTCTTTTCGAGGCGTCTTTTTTTGTGCTGTCTGTTGCTTTTTTTATTTGGTTTCAGCCAAATTCTTCACCTGACCGACTGCCCCCTTTCCTACACAGTTTGTCACAAAAATTGTCAATTTCTCTTAACAATCAGCAGGCAAATGTTAAAAAACCTTAAAAGTCTACTGCCCATATCGTTATTATATTTTAATCGATTTTTATTACAAATCAAAATTAAAGCACTGAAAACAAATGACTTACTCACATCTTTTTTGTATCAAGAACGTTACAATTTGAGCGGTCGGATCATTTTTGGTACAAAATAAAGGCATGTATTTTGCGTTTATGGAATCGTAATATTTTCATTACAAATGATACCGATTGCGGTATCGATTAAATATAGAATGAACGAATGTATATCTAAAATAGAACGGTTATGAATTACATGAAAGAAAACTCGATCGTATCCAAGCAGATGACCAAACAATGGCAGCCTGCGGTATATGATGTAAATGCAGGAGAAAAGCGATCTGATCATACAGTGAGCAAAAACGAGGAAAGCAACTTTGGTCCGAAAGAATATGGTATTTTTGGAGCGACTTTTTTTATACTATTTGCGTCAGTTTTTGGCGTATACATGCTTCAGCCTGATTTTGATGCATTACGTTTCCAACGTTTAGACAGCATCGGCGGAACATTTTTGATTATTTTCGGGATACTTTTAGCGGCTATTGCCATCAGTTTTTTGATTTTTTTAATTGTACTTCACCGTAAATATAAGCCCATTGCTTCGGTATCAGACGATGAGTTACCTACTTGTACGATTATCGTTCCGGCTTATAACGAAGGACAGTTAGTCTATGATACCTTACATAGTTTGGCTAGCAGCGACTATCCGGAGAAGAAACTTCAGATCATCGCTATTGATGACGGAAGTAAGGACAATACCTTTGCCTGGATACAACGTGCCAAAATGGAATTGGGCGATCGTGTTGAAATTTATCAGCAGCCCAAGAATATGGGTAAGAGACATGCCTTATACCGTGGATTTAAGTTAGGTACGGGAGAAATCTTTATTACGGTTGATAGTGATTCTATTGTTAAAAAGGATACCATACGTAATATGGCGAGTCCTTTTGTAACAAACAAGGAATGTGGAGCCGTTGCGGGTAACGTGCGTGTATTGAATACCAAAAAAGCGATTATACCCCGTATGTTGAATGTTAGCTTCGTATTCAGCTTTGAGTTTGTACGTTCTGCGCAAAGTATGCTGGGTACGGTCATGTGTACACCAGGAGCCTTGTCCGGCTATCGTAAAGAGGCTGTCATGAACTGTTTGGAGGATTGGATCAACCAGACTTTTATGGGGCAACCGTCTGATATCGGTGAAGATCGCGCGATGACCAATATGATCCTAAAACAGGGGTATCATGTGTTATTTCAATCCAATGCATACGTTTATACCGATACTCCTGTACGTTACAAAAATCTGTACAAGATGTTTATCCGTTGGGAACGAAGCAACGTGCGCGAAAACATTGCGATGAGTCAATTTGCCTTTAAGAATTTCCGTCAGGGACCTAAATGGGGAGCACGTATCTTATTGCTTATGCAATGGAAAAAAGTATTATTGTCTTATCCAATGATGTTATTGATGCTGTGGACAGTATTTCATTATCCATTGATGTTCTTAAGCTCAACGTTGGTCGGTATCTTAATATTTTCCAGCATACAGGCCTATTTCTTTGCTTCGAAAAACTCTGACACCAAAGAAGCTTTCTGGGCGTATAGTTACAGTATATTTTATGCCTTCAGCTTATTCTGGATTACACCGTATGCGATAGCGACAGCTGGACGTAGAGGTTGGTTGACAAGGGGTTAAAATTAAAGCAAAGAACGTATATTTACAGCTATATATGAGAGATTTCAAGGTAAAAAAGATTGCCGTCATCGGCCAAGGATATGTAGGATTGCCATTAGCAATAGCATTTTCCGATTTTTTCCCGGTGATTGGATTTGATATTAATAAAACACGTATTGAGGAACTTAAACAAGGTCTTGACCGCACCCTAGAAACCGATAAAAAGGAACTTGGAAATGCGAGAGACTTATTCTCTACATCAAACCAAAGTAAAGGATATGATGCAAGCAATTCTACAGCCGATATTGCTGATGCAAATGTCTATATTGTAACTGTTCCAACTCCGATAGACCGTTATAATTCACCAGACTTGTCCCCTTTGTTAAAAGCTTCCAAAATGATTGGAGAACTTTTGACAATAGGTGATTTGGTGATCTATGAATCTACTGTTTATCCTGGTTGTACTGAAGAAGAGTGTATACCTGTTTTGGAGGCTTTCTCGGGATTAAAATTTAATCAAGATTTTTTTGTTGGCTATTCCCCAGAACGCATTAATCCAGGCGATAAAGTAAATTCACTTCAAAAAGTCATGAAGGTGACTTCCGGAAGCACGCCTGAGGCAGGATTGGTGGTAGATGGACTTTATAAAAATATTATTGAAGCCGGGACACATTTGGCCCCTTCAATCAAAGTTGCCGAAGCTGCCAAAGTGATCGAAAATGCTCAGCGTGATGTAAATATTTCTTTTATGAATGAGCTCGCGCTAATCTTCGACCGAGTGGGCATAGATACACAGGACGTGTTAGATGCTGCAGGTACAAAATATAACTTCCTTCGTTTTAAACCGGGTTTAGTCGGAGGCCATTGTATTTCTGTGGACCCTTATTATCTTGCTCAAAAAGCAACTCAACTAGGCTATCATCCCCACGTCATTTTATCTGGCAGAGAGGTAAATGATCAAATTGCTTCTTTCATTGCTTCAAAAGTTGTTAAACTGATGATTCAAAAAAATATCAAATTTGAGGGAGCCAAAGCGCTGGTATTAGGTATTACATTCAAAGAAAATTGTCCCGATATTAGAAACAGCAAGGTCATTGACATGATCCATGACCTCCAAGAGTTTGGTTTAAAGGTAGATGTCTACGATCCATGGGTAAATGTAGATGATGTGAAATCACATTTCAATCTCGAGCTATTGTCATCTCTTCCTGAATCTGCAGATTATGACAGCGTTATACTTGCCGTTGGACACCGAGAATTTTTGCATTTGGATCTCAACAACTTAAAAAAGAACCCATCCGTTGTTTTTGATATCAAGGGCCTACTCGACCGAAAATTAGTGGATGCTCGTCTATAAGGAATTTATTTTGATTACATCGGTTACTTTATAAGATCTTGATCTACTTAAATTTGTAATAAGTAGATCAAGATTTTGTTAGTATTGACAACTATATCCCATCGGCAATGTTGAATCGGTAGTCAAGTCAGCTGCGGTTGTTCATCTTTTATAAACGACAAAACCTATTTGTCTGTCTCTACAACTTACAACCAACTTACGCTACCGGTCTCAACGTCATAGTTTGCGCCAACAATCTTAATTTTACCCTCTTCTTCAAGTTTACGAAGCGTTGAACTTTGTCTGCGAATGTCACGGATCGCATGTTTAATGTTCTGTTGATTTAGTTTTTCAAGCAACACACTATTTTTAGAAGAACGTTCTTCCCCCTTATCGATCACCTCATTAATGATTGGGTCGAAATGATTTATCAAATGATTTAGGTTATCCATTCCCATACCCTCAATCTGTGCCGCATCCAATCCTCCTTTTAATGCTCCACATTTGGTATGCCCTAGAACGACAACAAGTTTAGAACCTGCCACATTGCAACCAAACTCCATCGAACCTAAAATATCTTGATTGACAAAATTTCCGGCAATCCGGATACTGAAGATATCGCCCAATCCCTGATCAAATATAAGTTCAGCTGAAGTACGGCTATCGATGCAGCTTAGCACCACGGCAAATGGCCATTGTCCCTCACGCGTAGCGTTCACCTGTTCAAGTAGATCGCGGTTAGCTTTCAGATTATTAACAAAGCGCTGGTTTCCCTCCTTCAGGAAATTTAATGCTTTTTCAGGTGTAATCGTCGATTGTGTTTCGTACGTATGTGCCTTCATAAAATTTTATTATTTGGAATATTAAAGGTAAAATTAATACGTTACATTTTAATTACCAATAGGAGAAAATACCTGTAATTTCTTATACAGCCCCAGTAACTTCGTTCTTTGTGTAATAATCCATCCAAGCTTTAATTCTTCCAACAAACATTTTAAGATAGTTTTCTGTCAAAAATATGTTGGACCAATCAAATCTTTGTGCCTGTACGCCCAGATAAAAAATAAAAATAGATGCGCCAGCTTTTGGTATTAAGCTGAGCTCTTTTTCAGATAAAAATCTATTGCTCTGGTATCCCCGCAAGAAGCTTTGCATTTTTAATTCATACTGCTCTTTATCTGATTCTATGAAAAACAGTTGTTTGCAGAAATATCCAACATCTAAAATTTGCCATCCATTTCCACAAAAGTCAAAGTCAAAAATCGTAATCTCCTTTTCAGCTGTAACGGCCATATTATCATACCAGATATCCATATGTATAATTCCGGTTTTTGTATTATCAAAATCTGAATTTTGAAAATTTCTGCCAAACCCCTCGATGAATTCCATTTCTGGCAACTTGTCTGAAAAGAATTGTTGTAAATACGCATAAGGTAGTTCTATAAGAGACTTCTTATTGTAAGACACACGGTTAATATTCTTGTTTTCGGTATAGTTGTGGATATTTGCCATTAGAGAACCTATTCGAAAACAAGTTTCGTTGTCCATAAATCGAATTTTCTCACCTTGAGCAAAGGAAAAAAGTACAACATATCGGATTCCTTCAGGCGCATTTATTTCTTGAATGAACCCTCCGTCTTTATCTTCAATTGGAAAAGAAACACTTAAATTATTCTTCTTCAATGATTTCAGAAGTTCAAGCTCTTCAATAATTTCGGATTTTGACCGCCAATTATGACTATAAACGCGCAAAACGTATTTCGTTTCGGTGTTGGAAAGAAAATACGTGTGATTCATTCCTGTTCTGAATAAGGAACATTGGTATTTGTCGTCTAGGCCATATCTATTTATCACAAAATCGCCTAATTGTCTGGCAGAAAGAGTAGAGGCTATAACCGGAAATGTTGTCATTTTTTTTCTGGAAGTTAGTATTGGTTTTTTTAGATACTAAAAGACAAAAAAAGCTTGCAATATAAATTGCAAGCTTTTTTAAGTTTTACTCTTTCGATCTGTAGCCCGTAGGGGAATCGAAATCTACCTACATCAATCTATTTATCAGTAAATTACAAGCCTACATTTCCCCTGCTCACCGAATAACTCACTGGTTTGACATACGTTTTAACTGCAAGTGCTCATAAACTAATTTATAGTTTTATAATGAACTTTCAAAATCATTTAACACTAGCAAGCTAATAGATCATTTGTTTTACATAAAATTTTCCTTTAAACCCGCGAACCAAATAATATTCTAGTGCAAAATTTTCTGACTTAGTAATTGACATTATATATTTAAACACATCTGTCCTAAATAAATTTTAGGATTGGATTTCTGTGGTACAGGCATAGCTTTTTTCATCATTTCGATATTGACCCCTATTTTTCAATCTGCGAAGATCTTTAGCTGTCCCTTTTTTCCTTTTATAGGTGGCCTGAGAAAGGGATCATCTATCCATTGCCAGATGTTTATTTTCACGAAGATATTCATTCTGATGAATGCGACCAGATTGGACAGGTTCCAGTCATATTTGGCCTTTTTTTGTAAGTATTTTAACAGTAATATGCCAATGAGTGAAGTCCAGATCTGGATCATCACTGCATTTTCAGAAGTCCCTATGAATGTCGATACTTTTAAGCGCTGCTTTAGATGCTTGAAGAAGACTTCGATATGCCAGCGTTGTTTATAGATGTTTGCCACCAAAGAAGCCTTCCACTTCGTATTATTGGTCAAAAAGTGGT
>NZ_DDGR01000006.1:75783-238657 GCF_002337775.1 Sphingobacterium sp. UBA1897 | reverse complement strand
GTGGCTTTTTTCGTTTTATTTTGGTTAGCTTTGCACTACTAATTTTAAAAAAACTATAATGCCAGTAATATCAGAAAAAGGGCTGAATATGCCTGCGTCGCCTATTAGAAAGTTGACGCCATATGCTGATCAAGCAAAAAAAGAAGGTAAAAAGATATACCACCTCAATATCGGACAACCTGATATCCAAACACCTGAAGTGATGCTTAATGCTTTGAAAAATATACAGTTCAAAGTGTGGGCCTATACACCTTCTGAAGGTACAGCCTCTTATCGAAATAAGTTAGCAGAATATTATAATAAGCTAAATTATAATATTGAGCCAACAGATATATTAGTAACGAATGGCGGTTCAGAAGCGATTATGATCGCTATGCAATCCTGTTTAAATGAAGGAGAAGAGATTATCATTCCAGAGCCATTTTATGCAAATTACAATGGTTTTGCGTGTTCCTCTGATGTTGTAATCAAACCAATCATGTCCTATATTGAAAGTGGATTTGCATTACCTTCTATCGCTGAATTTGAAAAAGTAATTACCCCTAAAACCAAAGCGATCTGCATCTGTAATCCAAATAACCCGACGGGTTACCTTTACTCCAGAGAAGAACTCGAAGCTCTTCGTGAACTTTGTCTAAAATATGATCTTTACCTTTTCTCAGATGAGGCCTACCGTGAATTTTGTTACGATGGCAGAGAGTTTATCTCACCAATGCATTTAGAAGGTCTCGAAAATAATGTGGTTATTTTTGATACAGTATCAAAACGTTACTCTGCTTGTGGTGCGCGTATTGGATGTATCATTACCAAAAATAAAGAACTATATCAGACTGCACTGAAATTTGCGCAAGCTCGCTTAAGCCCTTCGCTGGAAGGTCAAATTGCGGGTGAAGCTGCTGTTGATACACCAGACAGTTACTTTGAAGCAGTATCCAAAGAATACACAGCAAGAAGAGATACTCTCGTGAAAGGACTTAACGCCATTAAAGGAGTTTACTCTCCTAACCCAGGTGGTGCATTTTACGTCGTTGCCAAACTACCGATTGACAATGCTGATAAATTCTGCCAATGGATGTTGGAAGAGTTCTCTTACAATAACGAAACAGTAATGATGGCTCCCGCTACGGGTTTTTACAGTACGGAGGGTGCTGGTGTAAATGAAGTACGCCTTGCCTATGTGCTTAATCAAGATGATCTTAATAAAGCATTGGTTTGCCTAGAGAAAGCTCTTCAAGTGTATCCGGGACGTACAAATTAATAACAAAATAACAGGACTTATGAAAGGTGGGACAGGCATGTTCCGCCTTTTTCTTTTTTGTAGTTCCTTCCCATAAACTCCTCTTCTATTTGCTTTTAAAAAAAAACAAAACAAACTTTCGAGGTATCTTGTTCTTATTATAGTAACCAAAACGATTTCATATGGATAAATTGAAGAAATTCCAATTGATGGAAAAAATAGCAAGAGAATTAGAAGATGTCAGAAATAGTCAACAAGCTGTTTTGGAAAAAATAGGCAAAATCGAAGTTGATAACATTGAACTCGGCGATAAGAATATTGAAAAAACAATTCCCGATATCTATCAGCGTACAGCAGATAATTCAGATGCTATCAAAGCTCTTCTGGAGTCTTTTCAAGAGCAGACAGCAGAATTCGGAGAAAAAAACAATGTTGGAAAACTATTGGAACAGCAGCAAATCAATAGCGTAAAATAGCTAAAAAAGGAGGCCGACTAAATAGTCGGCCTCCTTTTTGTTTTATGATTGTGCTTTTGCAGCCTTAGCTTTTAAATATTCCTCTTCAACAAAATGAAGCTGTTGTTCTGGTGTCAGATTTGAATTATCCAAAACAATAGCGTCTTCGGCTTGCCGTAATGGACTTTCCGCGCGCGTACTGTCGATACGGTCACGAGTAGAAAGATTCTCCACGACTTCTTCTAAAGTCACGTCCTCTCCTTTTTCCGTCAACTCCAAATAACGCCTCGCGGCACGTACTTTAGGGTCTGCCGTCATAAAAATTTTCAGATCAGCATCTGGAAAAACGGTAGTACCAATATCACGGCCATCCATAATAATATTTCGTCTGCTACCCAATTTCTGCTGCTGGGCAACCATAGCAACCCGAACAGCTTTGATTGCACTCACATCGCTGACTTTATCAGAAATATACATCTGACGGATCTCTTCCGAGATATCCTCATCGTTTAGATGAATTTCCGTTTTTATTGCATTTGGGATAAAATCAATGTGGATATCTTTCAGTGCATTTTCGATCGCTTCTTGATCATCCAGCGCTATCTCATGCCGGATAAAATAGAGTGTGACGGCCCTATACATAGCTCCACTGTCAATAAAGGCAAACTTCAGTTTTTTTGCCAAAGCCTTTGCCAGGGTACTCTTGCCGCAGGAGGAAAAACCATCTATGGCGATAATAAAATTGTGATGTCCACTCATTATTCGTTTCCTCCTATGATTACACCGGGACGATTGACCAAAGGAACCTTAGTCAGGTTACCATCCACAATGCTTTCGGGTAAAAAGATATATTTTTTATCGTAAATAATATTATCAATATAAAAACTCAACCAATATTCATTTGTCAACCCGAATACCTGTTCGTCAATCGCTTCAACACGATCGAACGATTTAGCTTCTATATTTCCAATAAAATGACGCAAAGTTGTTGTTGTTACTTGTCGGCCATCCTTTTCGCCATAACCTTTTGAGCTGATCAGCACATTCTGAATGGCAATGTTCTTGTCATTGATAACATAGACAGTCCAATTTTTTGTCTCCACCGTCTCACCTTCCAAAACAACGGCGATCATAATATCTTTGACAATATTTTCAGGCAAATCTGCTTTCATCCTTATTTAGACTTTATAGTTTTTTTAGCTGGAGCCTTCTTTGCTGTAGCTTTTTTTGCTACAGTTTTCTTTTCTGTTGTTTTTGCTTTGGTCGCTTTTCCTTTCGGAGCATCCGCCTCAGCCCATTTCAGCACATCCGCATACGTGATTTTTTCAATCTCGGTTCCCTTAGGGATTTTCAGATTTTGCTTACCAAAACGAATAAATGGCCCCCAGCGTCCCTGCTCGATTTGAGCATCTGGATTTTCATCAAAAACCCGAATCACTTTCTCGATATCTTTCTGACGTTTGTCTTTGATAATCTGTATCGCCTCTTCTTCTGTTACGTCCAAAGGATCAACACCTTTTGGTAAGGAGTAAAACGATGAATTGTGACGTATATAAGGTCCAAATCGTCCAACCGCGACAGTCATTTCTTTATCTTCAAATAAACCGACTTTTTTCGGTAATTTGAACAATTCCATGGCATCCTCAAAAGTAATGGTTTCGATCATTTGGCCCTTCCGCAAGGACGCAAAACGAGGTTTTTCTTCATCGTCGGGAGAACCAATCTGTACCAATGGGCCGAACTTACCAATACGAACCGAAACGGGCTTTCCGGAAACTGGATCCACACCGAGCTCACGCTCATTATTCGCACGATCTGCATTTACTAAAGTATCTTCTACTTCAGAATGAAAAGGTCCATAGAAATCATGCAACATTTTTGTCCATTCGGTCAGTCCATGCGCAATATCGTCAAATTCCTTTTCTACGTTGGCCGTAAAATGAAAATCCACAATACCGTTGAAGTGTTCAACCAAAAAGTCATTCACCACAACACCGATATCCGTTGGAAACATTTTTCCTTTTTCGGCACCGGTTATTTCGGTTTTTGTTACCGCTGTTAATTCGGCATCCTTTAATGTCAGTACACGGTAATCGCGCGATTTACCTTCACGCTCTTCCTTTATAACATAACCGCGGTTTTGAATAGTTGAAATCGTAGGGGCGTAGGTTGAAGGACGGCCAATTCCCAATTCCTCCAATTTTTTCACCAAAGCAGCTTCCGTATAACGTGCTGGAGGTCGTGTAAAGCGCTCCGTTGCCGACATGTTTTTCAAAGTCAATGGCATACCAATGGCTAACGGTGGAAGAATAGCATTGTCACTATCTTCGTCCATCGCGTTGTCTTGATCGTCATCCAAGGATTCCATGTAAACTTTCAAGAACCCATCAAATTTCATAACCTCTCCTGACGCATTCAAATCTTCGGTACGGGTTGAGATGTCGATCTTTGCCAATGTACGTTCAAACTCCGCCTCACTCATTTGGGAAGCAATTGCTCTTTTCCAAATAAGCTCATATAATCTTTTTTCGGATGCATCCCCATCAATGGTGTGCTCAGAGAAATAAGTAGGACGAATAGCTTCGTGTGCTTCTTGAGCACCCGATGTTTTTGTTTTATATTTTCTGAGTTTATGGTACTGATTGCCGTAAGCCGATTTGATTTCCTTTTCAGCAGCCTCAATCGCCGTATCACTCAAATTAACAGAATCGGTACGCATATAGGTAATTCGTCCTGATTCATACAGCCTTTGCGCCACCTGCATGGTGCGGGCAACCGAAAATCCAAGCTTTCTACTTGCTTCCTGCTGTAATGTTGATGTGGTAAATGGCGCCGCTGGTGAACGCTTTGCAGGTTTTGTTTCTAGATTTTTTACTGAAAACAGCGCTGCTTTACAATCTTCCAAAAATTTGGTCGCCTCTGCTTCTGTTGCAAAACGCTGCGGAAGTTCGGCTTTAAAACTATCTTTAACTTTTCCCGTATGAAAAAAAGCAACGATCTTAAAAGCCGCTTCGGGTTCAAATTTATTGATTTCACGCTCACGATCTACAATCAGACGAACTGCAACAGACTGCACCCGACCAGCAGATAAGGAAGGCTTCACCTTTTTCCATAGAACCGGAGATAATTCAAAACCGACTAATCGATCTAGAACTCTTCGCGCTTGTTGTGCATTTACTAAGTTATAATCTATTTTACGCGGATTGTCAATAGCCTTCAGAATAGCTGGCTTCGTAATCTCATGAAACACAATCCTTTTTGTACTTTCATCTTTTAATCCCAAAGTCTCAAATAAGTGCCATGAAATAGCCTCTCCTTCGCGGTCCTCATCGGACGCTAACCAAACGGTTTCTGCAGCTTTAGCCAATTTCTTCAGTTCACTTACAACCGCCTTTTTGTCGGAGGGAACTTCATACTTTTGTTCAAAATTCTTTTCGGTATCAATTGCATCATCGGTTTTCACCAAGTCGCGAATATGTCCATAACTTGACTTGACCAAAAAATCCTTTCCTAAATACCCTTCTATCGTTTTCGCTTTCGCTGGAGACTCAACTATCAATAAATTTTTCGCCATCTAATTTGAGATTTGTGCAAATAAAGGGAATTCTGAAAGGAATGACAATAATTTCTTGCAAAAAAGACAAAAAAAATAGATTTCATGTCAACAATAAAGAAATTTATCCAAAGACAAAGGACCGCGCAACGGAGTTGAGCTCGACACAGAAACGCTGTCAGATCAAGCGAATTTGCCACTCCGACCACTTTGTTTCCGTCTATTTCAGACAAAAACAAATTCATTTAACTTTATTCGGTTTCGAATCAACCTTCATAAAGTTGCAAAATCAAATATTCGAAACAGTTAAAATACGTATAAGTAAAATATATATGTATATTCGCTTATTCAAAAGGGCAATATATAACAACTCCCCTATTTTGTTTAAATATTTTAATAATGAAAAGAAGTCTTCTCAGAATTGCCTTTTGGGGCACGTTATTACCATTTGTATCTTGTTCAGTTATGAAAGATTCAGCAAAATCAAATTCAGGCAATTTCCCTAAACTTAGTCTGGAAGCACATCGCGGCGGCCGCGGCCTATATCCTGAAGAGTCTATCGCTGCCATGAAAAATGCAATAGATCTGGCAAAGGTGACCACACTGGAAATGGATTGCCACATTACCAAAGATCGTAAGGTTGTTGTCTTTCACGACGATTATCTTAACCCAAAATTTGTACTGAAACCCAATGGCTCCGAAATTTCTGACAAAGATAAACCGCTGAGAATTTATGATATGCTTTATAAAGAGCTGATTAAATACGATATCGGATCGAAATTTTATAAAGAGTTTCCTGAACAGAAAAAACAGGTTACGCGTATAGCAAAACTATCAGACCTTATTGACAGTACTGAAGCCTACGCAAGTGTAAAAAGGAAAGCGCCGATGTTTTATAATATCGAAGTGAAGAGTAAGGAAGATAAAGATGGTATTTTCCATCCAAGGGTAGAAGAATTTGTGGACCTTATGGTGCAGGTGATCACTGATAAGAAAATTGCTTCACGAACCGTCATCCAATCGTTTGATAGTAGAGCTATTAAATATCTGCACAAAGCATATCCTCAAATCAAAGTTTCTTATCTTATTGATGCAAACTATACCAAAAGCGTTGAGCAAACAATTGCAGCTTTGGGCTTTACACCTTTTATTATAAGTCCGCACTATAAAATAGCTACACGCGATTTTATTGCACAGTGCCACAAAGCCGATATCAAGGTTATTCCATGGACAGTCAATACAAAGGACGAGATAGAACAGCTGAAGGCTGTAAAGGTTGATGGAATTATTAGCGATTACCCCAATTTGTTTTAACAAACACCTTGCTTGTTTCGCTTAGAATGAAAAAAATTGAGTTCTAGTTCATCTCAATGCCAGGAGAAACCAAGCCACACCAAAGCAAAGCAGTTCGTTAATCGCCTCAACTACTTTGGTTTGGTTTTGTTTTTTAATGCTTTTTCAATATATTCCCGTCCCTTTTGAACCAAAAATTCAGAGCGGTGATAATCCCAAAGGTTACAGATATTATAGGGAATATCCACCACCACATCGGGATGGTATAAATCAACAATCATACGGCTCATTTTCCTGCGCATCACATAGTACGAGGCTTGTAGAATATCCAAGGAATTCGAAGTCTTCGGATCCAGTTTTTTGATAACAGAATATTGTTTATCCGGTTTAGATTCCAGATTGACAGCAATGATTAAATTCTCTTTCTTGGTTACATGATTTATGGGCAATGGATTCAGTACACCACCGTCAACGTACACATGGTTCTCCTCCTCTACCGCTGTAAATACAGCTGGAATTGCAATCGAAGCCCGAATGGCATCATACATACTCCCAAAATCCAGCACAACCTCCTTTTCGTAGTTTAGATCTGTCGCAACGGCTTTAAACAAAATTGGAAAAGTCTCTATATTAGCATCGGGGATCACAGATTTCAAGGCGTTAAACACCTTGACCCCCTTCATCATTCCTAGTCCCTTCCAGCTAAAATCCATCATATTAAAAACCGATTTCTTCGTCAGGCGCTGCATCCAATCTTCGAGAACATCCATCTTCCCCTGCGCATAAATACCACCGACAAGTGCTCCTATTGAACAACCTACCACCTCATCGATTTCAAAGCCCAGCTCTTCAAGCCGTCGAATAATACCAATATGCACAAGACCTCTTGCACCACCTCCGCCCAGGACAAGGGTAACTTTACGATTCAAAAAAGCTTTCTCCAACATAATTATACAAGTACATGAAACACTTGTTTACATCCAAGCAACAATGTAAACAGATAATCATCGTTATTATATGTATTTTTGATTACAATATACGCAGTAAAAAAAGAAATATGAAAATAGAAATTTGGTCGGACATTATTTGTCCATTTTGTTATATTGGCTTGACAAAGCTTGAATTGGCTCTTCAACAAACCGCAAGTAAGCCAGCCGCTGAAATCATCTGGAAATCGTATCAGCTTAACCCCGACTATCCCGAAGATGCTCCGGCAATGCCAACCTACGATTACCTCGTTCAAACGAAAGGCATGAGCATGGACGATGTTGTTGCAATGACTTCACAGCTCAGTGCGCAGGGAAAAGAGCTGGGTATTGACCTGAATTTTGAAAAAGCAATCGTTGTAAATACAAAAAAAGCTCATCGTCTGATCCATTTTTCCCAGGCGCAGCAAAAAGGCACTCAGATCAAAAAAGCCTTATTTAAGGCTCATTTCACCGATGGTCTCGATGTAAATAACAATGAGGTTCTCGTCACTATCGCAACGCAAGAGCAGCTTTCCGCTCAGGATGTAAAAAACTTATTGGAATCGGATGAATTTGCTTATGATGTTGCACAGGATATCCAAGAAGGTGTCAGCTTAGGACTCCGAGGTGTTCCTTTCTTTGTATTTGACAGAAAATACGCTATCCCCGGAGCACAGCCCATGGAAGTCTTTCACAATACAATAAATGAATGCCTGGCCGGTCAGCCTGCACCTCTTGAACGCAGAGGCGAAGAAGGCCCTTCATGTGATCCTGAAACAGGAAAATGTGAATAAAGAAAGAAAAAATTATTGTTTAATTTTACTATTTTCGCAAGCTTATAACGACAAACAAATTTGGTATAAATGCAGTTAACCAAACTAGAAATTAAAGGATTTAAGAGTTTCGGAGACAAGATCACGATCAACTTCAATGATGGTGTCACAGCGATTGTCGGTCCCAATGGATGCGGAAAGTCCAATGTGGTCGACGCCATACGCTGGGTACTGGGGGAACAAAGTACAAAGATGCTTCGCTCCGATAAAATGGAAAATATTATCTTCAATGGAACGAAAAACAGAAAGCCGGCAAACCTTGCAGAGGTTTCGCTGACCTTCAACAACAACAATAATATTTTACCAACGGAATTCTCTACAGTGACGGTCACCCGTAAGCTGTTTCGCAACGGCGATAGTGAATATCGATTGAATGATGTCAAATGTCGTTTAAAAGATATCACGGATCTGTTCCTGGATACCGGAGTTGGTGCCGACAGTTATTCGATCATCGAATTGAAAATGATTGATGAAATTATCAACAACAAAGATAATTCACGTCGCAACCTCTTTGAAGAAGCATCCGGAATCTCTAAGTATAAAGTTCGTAAAAAACAAACTTTAGCAAAGCTGAGAGATACTGAAGCCGATCTTTCCCGTGTTGATGACTTGCTTTACGAAATCACAAAGAATCTCAAATCATTAGAAAATCAAGCTAAAAAAGCTGAAAAATATACCTCCCTTAAAGCAGAATACCGCCAGAGCAGTATAGATTTGGCTTATTATAGAATTGCTGATTTTTCGACCGAATTAGAAAGACTTCAGACACAAGAATCCAAGGTTCAAAAAGATGCCGTCAATGCACAGCAAAATATTCTGAACGCGGAAACTGAACTCCAAATACTCCGCCAGACAAATTTGGAACAGGAAAAAAACCTTTCGGTACAGCAAAAGACAACACAGGAATTTGTCAATAAAATCCGAGGTTATGAATCGGAAAAGAAGATCAAAAACGAAAAAGTCAAAAATCTTCAAGATAAAGAAAACCGACTGAACCTCGATATCAACAGCGATAAACAACAGCTTAATCATGTCCTCTACACCATCAAACGACTGAATGAGGAATTGTTTGATGAGCAAAATAAACTCGATTCGTTAAAAACAAATCTTGAATCGGATAAAACCGAAGTCGACGAATTGAGAGGACAGCAACAATCTGCAAAGGGAAAGCTCGATATCTTTAATAAGAGCAATGCTGAATTACAGGCAAAAATATACAAATTAGAAAAAGATCTTGCGGTATTCACAATTCAGAAAGAAGCTCTTCTGCAAGAATCTGTTCGCAATAGTGTAGATACAGAAGCAAAAGAAGCCGAATTGCTGCAGTTCAATTCCTCTGTTATGGAATTGGAAGGCCGTGTAGAAGCACAGCAGCTACAGTACGATTCAGCAAACCAGCAGGAAGAAGAGCTCCAAGGACAGATTAATCAGTGCCAGGCAAACCTCGAGGAATTTAAGGCCCAGCTTGCCAAAGATCTCCGCCTGGTAGATGCCAAACAAAACGAATACAACCTCACGAAATCCCTTGTTGATAATTTAGAAGGTTTCCCCGATTCCATTCGCTTCCTCAAGAAAAATGCAGGCTGGAAAAAGCAGCCCCCACTCCTATCAGATGTCCTTTTCTGTCAGGAAGATTACCGTGTGGCTATTGAGAACTACCTAGAGCCTATTATGAACCATTATGTTGTCGAAACACAACAAGATGCCGTTCAGGCTATCCAACTATTGAGCGATGCAGCAAAAGGAAGAGCTAATTTCTTTGTTTTAGATGCCATAGTAGATTCCCCAAGCGCTGCCCCCGCACCAAATGACAATTTGATGTCTGCGTTAGATGTGATTAACGTAGACGAAAAGTACAAGGCTTTATGTACGATGCTGCTCCAGCAAGTCTTCATCCTTAAACATGAAAATGAAAAGGAGCTGGATGAAAAGCTACCTGCTCTAGGACAGGTGATTCTACAAAAAAATGGACGTTATTCGAAACATCATTTAGGCCTTTCGGGTGGTTCAGTGGGATTATTTGAGGGCAAACGTATCGGAAGAGCGAAAAATCTGGAAGTGCTATCCCAAGAGATCAAAACCTTAAATCAGGAAATAGCAAAACTTGAAGATAAAATAACGGCCGAAACAGCTCGTTTGGATGCACTGCGTGGCAATTCACAGAAAGAGTTAATCGATGAGCTGCGCTTTCAGCTCAATAGACTGAATAATGAATTAATTACCGTCAAAACAAAGCAAGAGCAATACCAAGCCTTCATCAATAACTCCCAGGCCCGTAAAAAAGATATTCAGGAGAAAATTGAAGGTATAGAATCGGATTTAAAAATTGCGGAGCCACAGCTTCAGGAGCTCCGTCTGGAAAAAGAACAGAGTATAGCCGAATTATCGACTTTACAAGATCAGTTCCATGAAATATCTGAGGTACTTAACGAAAAATCAACCGCATACAATCAAGAGAATATCGCTTACCATCAACAGTTAAACAAAGTTTCCAATATCACAAAAGATCTCGAATTTAGAGAGACGCAGAAAGATGATCACGAAATCCGTGTGGAGCGAAACAGTGCAGAATTAGTTGAAGTGCAGGAAGCTTTAAGAACAACCATTCCATTTGAAGATGAAGAAGATCAGGATCTTATTGCCATGTATGAGCAGAAGATCGCCCTGGAAGATGGTCTCAAAGAATTGGAAGACGGCTACTATGCAGATAAGCAGAAAATCAATAACCTCGAAGATGCTCTGACACAGCAGCGTCGTTCAAAAGAACAGAGTGACTTTCTTGTTTCAGAGATCAAAGATAAAAAAACGGGTCTTCAGATCGACCTCAATGCCTTGAAAGAACGTCTTTCTGTTGAATTCAACGTTGAACTGAAAGACCTGATTGACCGTGAAGATGTGCCTGAGATCACAGAAGATCAGACGACATTGGCAACCAAATGCAGTAAACTCAAGAAACAGCTTGATGAATTTGGAACGATCAATCTAATGGCAAAAGAGGCTTTTGACGAGATGAATGAACGCTATGATTTCATTAACAAAGAGAAAGCTGATTTAATCGAAGCAAAAGGCTCATTGATGGCAACAATAAAAGAAATTGACGATACCGCTCAAGTTCAGTTTATGTTTACATTCGATGCCGTAAGGAATAATTTCGTCAAGGTATTCCGTTCGCTATTTAACGAAGAAGACAGCTGCGACCTGGTGCTCACAGACCCAAGCAATCCGCTGGATTCAGACATCGACATTATTGCAAGACCAAAAGGGAAAAGACCGCTGTCTATCAATCAGCTTTCGGGTGGTGAAAAGACCTTGACTTCAACAGCCTTGTTATTCTCACTCTATCTTTCTAAACCGGCACCTTTTTGTATATTCGATGAGGTGGACGCTCCGTTGGATGATACTAATATTGATAAATTCAATAATATTATCCGGGATTTTTCCAAGAATTCACAATTTATCGTGGTCTCACACAATAAAAAAACGATAGCAAGTACAGACATCATCTATGGCGTAACCATGGTTGAACAAGGTGTATCCCGTGTAGTTGCAGTAGATCTAAGAGAAGTTGCTTAGTGAGCAACGAAATACACAATAAATAAGACGGACTCAGGGGATCTACACCCGGTCCGTCTTATTTATACAGATCAATTTAATTTCCTCTCGCCTTTAATGAAATTCTTTGCTGCAACATGCTGTGAATTTCCGTAAGCTTATTTCCTGTTGCAGATCAATATAAGGATAGACAGCAGACAGCTGATTCCCCCAAATAAATAGACCGACTGATAACCAAACGAGCCCGCGATCATTCCCGCCAATGGTCCTGCCAGTCCCAGCGACAAATCCACAAACGCAACATAAGCTCCAAGTGCTGTACCACGCATCTGCGGTGCAACTTTTTTTATGGCTAGCACACCCAAAGCCGGGAATACCAGGGAAAACCCTACACCTGTAAGTCCGCAGCCTATTATTGCAAGCATTTTGGATGTGGCAGTCCAGATCAGCGCTTGTCCCAGAACTTCGATAAACAATGATATCAAAGCTATTTTAAGACCGCCAAATCTATCTGGAAATGATGCAAAGAACACTCTGGTCAACACATAACATGTCCCAAAAACCATAAACGCCAATGAAGCCTCCCCCCAATTCATTGCCTTGAAGAACAAGGCAATGAAGGACGCAATACAGCCAAATGCCATGGAAGAGAATGCCAGGCTAAGCCCTTGTCCAGAAATCGCCCCTATCACCTTATAAAACGGTGTACGGATATGGTCTTTATCAATGGCTACGGCTGGCAGTTTTACCGTGGCTAGCCAGCTCATCATTGGCAATAATAACATAAGAAAACAGGCGGAAAGGTCTCCGGATACTCGTCCCAACCAAATACTTAGAGGGGCGCCGATAGCGATACCAGCATACATCGCAATACCGTTCCAGGTCATCACCTTTCCTGACTGCGCCGGTCCAACCAACCCGATGCCCCAAGTAAGCGCTCCTGTGACCAGAAAACTTTCTGCAATACCATGCATTACCCTGGCAAAAAGAAGCAATGCAAGCGCTGTACCGCTGCTAAATTGAAAAAAAACAGCTAAAACATAGGCTGATACCGCTAGAACAGCTAAAATAACGCCCGACATCTTGCTCTTCTTAGCACCCTTCGTATCGGTAATTTTACCCGAGTAAGCGCGTGTAAGAAGTGTCGCGAGCGATTGCAAACCAATAACCAAACCAACAATAAAACTGTCGTATCCTAATTTCTCCTCAACAAACTTCGGAAGTAGCCCCAAAGCAATTCCAATAGTCAAATAGACTCCAAATACCGATACAATAATGGGAATTATGGCTTTGTAGAAACCAATTGTTTGTCCTTTTTCTAAAATTACACTCATAAATTTTTTGTTTAACTATATTTCGAGTGCAAATATGCCGCGGATCAAAAAGCTAAACATTGACTCAAGTCAAAAAAAGAGTCTGCAAGTCAAAAAAGGAAGCTGAAAAATAAAAAGCCCAGAGTGGGGAACTCTGAGCTTTCGTTAGCCATATATTAACCTATTTTATGAAAAGTATTTGTAATGAAAACGCCACATTTTTGAATTCATTATAACAAGAATAGTCATTTAACATTTTTTAACGTTTAGAAGAGATTAATATTAAACTCTATTTGAGCGTGGCAAAAACCATAATTTTTCGTGTTCTTGTCAGGGATCCTCCGATCCTGTTCACAAAAAAAGCTCGAAGTGGGGAACTCCGAGCTAACCTAACCAATTATTAACCTAAATTTATGAAAAGTCTAATTTATACAAACAGCCTCTTTCGCTGTTTTGAATATTAAACGTAAACCATAAGCTTATTATTACGCAGCTCTTACGGATTTATGTGAAATTTGACATTTTTTAACAATTCAATAAGTAACTTTAGGAAAACGAACATATAAATAAATATCATATGGCAGAGTACGATTTAAATGAACTTCAGAAGATCCACGAAAACAAAGATGTTTTAAACTATCTGGAACAACATGGCATTCTGGAAATAAAAAAATTCAATGATGTTTACGATTATGAGAAAGAACTTTACGAGCTTCAAGTCAAGCTCTTAAAGCTTCAATATGAAATCATTGAAAAAGGAAAACGGGTCCTTATTATTTTTGAAGGTAGGGACGCTGCGGGTAAAGGTGGTACAATAGGCCGCATAACCCAATATCTAAATCCCAAAAAGGTACGCGTTGTTGCATTGCCCAAACCAACCGAAGAGGAAGCTGGACAATGGTATTTTCAACGATATATCAAACAGCTCCCTAATGCCGGCGAAATTGTGATTTTTGACCGTAGCTGGTATAACAGAGCTGTTGTTGAACCTGTATTTGGATTTTGCTCCAAGGAGCAACATGAGCTGTTTATGAACCAGGTCCCTGAATTTGAGAAGCAGTTAATCGATGATGGCATCATCCTTATCAAATTATTCCTGAACGTCAGCAAAGAAGAGCAAGCCGAAAGGTTAAAAGAGCGAAAAGAAGATATCCTAAAACAATGGAAAATCGGTGTGCTAGACCAGCAGGCACAGGAGAAATGGGATGTATATACGGGCTATATTGAGGATTTATTTAAAAAGACAAGTACAAAAAAATCGCCTTGGCTAGAAATCGCGAAAGATAATAAGAAAAAGGCTCGCCTGGCGTCCTTCAGACTTATTATCAATGCTCTTGTTGGAAGTGAACAGGAAAAAATAGATTCTTTCGTCACAAAACACGATTAAAGGTCTGTCGATTAGGAAAGGTACAATTATAACAAACAGGAGGAAAAGTATTTCCTCCTGTTTGTTATAATGGCAGAACGAATTAGGACACCAGAACTGTAGTTTCTATTTTAGGTCCTGCTGCGTGCACCGAGGGTGGCATCTCATTATTGAATTTTTCAAAATTCGAAATAAACAGCTTCGCCAGGCGTTTTGCCTGCATGTCATAAGCCTCGTCATTGTTCCATAAGCCTCGCGCATCTAAAATTTGTGCAGGAACATGCTCTCCACAGCTCGTTGGATACTCCAGTCCAAAAATATTGTGCTTGTTGAAGTGAGACTCCAGCAGTGAACCATCTATTGCTGCTCGAATTAGCGATCGCGTATAATTTAGCTTAATACGTCTGCCTATTCCGTAAGGACCGGCAATCCAGCCCGTGTTCACTAGCCAAACTTTGATATCGCGATTTTGCTCTAGTTTTGAACGCAGCAAAGCCGCATATTTTGAAGGATGAAGCGGCAAAAATGCCTGTCCAAAACAGGTTGAAAATGCTGCTGTAGGCTCCTTTACCCCTACCTCTGTACCCGCGACCTTTGCTGTATAACCACTAACGAAATGATATACTGCCTGATCGATGGTCAACAATGAAATGGGAGGAAGTACACCAAAAGCATCTGCCGTCAGGAAAAAAATATTTTCAGGTTCACGACCAATACCGCTCATTTCGGCATTTTCCATGAAATCTATTGGATAGGATACGCGGGTATTTTCCGTCTTGCTAATATCGTTGTAATCAGGTCGATCAAATTCATCCAAAACAACATTTTCAAGCAGAGACCCAAAACGAATTGCGTGAAAAATCTCAGGCTCTTTGTCCTCCGATAAACCTACACATTTGGCATAGCAGCCACCTTCGAAATTGAATATTCCCTTTTCGCTCCATCCATGCTCGTCATCACCGATCAACTTTCTATTTCTATCAGCTGACAAGGTCGTCTTCCCTGTACCCGAAAGTCCAAAAAACAAAGCAGTCTCCCCTTCTTTCGAAGTATTCGCCGAACAGTGCATAGAAAGCACATTATGCTGAAATGGCAAAATAAAGTTCAATATTGAAAAAATACTCTTTTTAATCTCCCCTGTATAACCGGTCCCTGCAATCAGAACTATCTTTTTTGTAAAATCAATCGCAACAAAATTTTCGTTGATAATGCCATATTGATGCGGCTCTTCGATAAGCAGCGTCGGGGCAGCTAAAATCGACCAAGCAGGCTGAGCATCCAAATTTGGTTCCGGACGCAGAAACAGGTTATTGGCAAATATACTTTGATAAGCTGTCTCCGTAACAACACGCAAATCTATTTGATAAGCTGGATCAGCCCCTGCAGCACAATCTCTTACATAGATGATTTTATCACTTAAGTGAGCAGCTACTTTCGAAAATAGTGCTTCAAAATTAGCCGGAGACATCCGTTGATTGATCTCTCCCCACCAAACGCTATCTTTTGTTAAAGAATCTTCGACCAGAAACCGATCTTTTGGCGATCTCCCAGTAAATTTTCCCGTATCAGCAGCGAGTGCTCCCGTATCAGAAAGTCGACCTTCGTGATTTGCTAAGGCATGTTCGACCAATTCAGAAACAGGCAATTGATAAAATACATTTTTTGTACTATCAATTTTTAAATATTTCAAATCAGGCGCGTTTCCAATGTTACCCTTTTTCATATTTTTTGTTTGTTTTAAAATGTGCCCAAATTTAAAGGCATTTTTCGCTAAAAACAAAACTTAATTATCTAAAAATCAAGCTTATTGTACAAAAAACACAAAAACAAAACACTCATTAACAACAACTTACGCAAGTAAAAAAAAATAAACTTTTTAGCATATTTTTTTAGCACATCAATTTATCACTATCAAAAAATATCACATATTTTTCGTAAATTGTTCCAACCTTTACAAATATTAATAAAGTAAAAAAACAGAAGGTGTAACGTCCATCAGCCATTGATCGTTGAAAGTGGCAGCAATGTCCAGGCCGACGGACTAACATGAGTAAAGATAAAGAGATGAAATAGCTAGAATTGTAGCACGAACACGGAAGAGCACAGGGTGGCTTTCATGCTATCTGACAAATAATTGCTTGTGCTTAAAATAAACTGGATATGCTATATAACCATTAAAAGACACATAATCTGCGAATGAAATTACATGCTATAGAAACGGGATTTTTTAAACTCGATGGCGGTGCAATGTTTGGCGTTGTTCCAAAGAGTATCTGGAACAAAACAAACCCGGCCGACTCAAACAATATGTGTACCTGGGGAAACCGCCTGCTCCTCATCGAGGACAGTAATCGATTAATGCTGGTCGATACAGGACTGGGAGACAAACAGAATGAAAAATTCTTCAGCTATTATTATCTTCACGGCGATGCAACGCTGGATAAATCATTAAAAAATATTGGATTTAACAGAAGCGATATCACCGATGTCATCCTTACACACCTACACTTTGACCATTGCGGCGGCGCTATAGTGCGCGAAGGTGAACAGCTGGTTCCGGCTTTTAAAAATGCTCATTTTTGGAGCAATAGCGACCATTGGTCTTGGGCGACCGATCCTAACCCGCGCGAAAAAGCTTCTTTCTTAAAAGAGAACATTCTACCGATACAGGAGAGCGGACAATTAAAATTTGTCGAAGATCATCAAAATCCTTTTGGAAACAATATCGCTATCCGTTATGCACACGGCCATACAGAAGCTATGATGTTGCCACAGATACAGTATAAAGGCAAAACAATCCTCTATATGGCGGATCTATTGCCTTCGGTGGGACATATTCCCATTCCTTATGTTATGGGTTATGATGTCAGACCCCTCGTGACCATGGAGGAACGCAACAGCTATTGGAATGAGATCGTCGATAATGAATACATCTTATTTTTCGAACACGATCCCATACATGAATGCTGTACACTTCAACGTACTGAAAAAGGTATCCGGGTAAAGGATATTTTCAAACTAGGCGAGATTTAGCTGGTCTTTTTAAAGAAGATCAAATAGGATATGAAAAAGGATAAACAAAAAAGGCTACTTTGAAAGTAGCCTTTTTTTGTTTCATGAATATGTTTAGAATCTAAAGCCCAAAGCCCAATAATTCTCAAAAAACCATATTTGTTGGGATGCTTTATCTACCCCTCTTCTTCCTGTTGTACGAATGTTTGTTAAATCAGTCCAGCCCGTTTTGAAGTTCCCCTGAAGATAGAGTCCTTTATAAAAACGGTAGTGCAAACCAACTTTTGCCGAAGCACCATAACCCGCAATGTTCCAAAAGTGGTTGGCCCCTTCGCCAAAAAGATGCACGTCGGAACGAGGAATCAATAGACCTACATCCACACCAGATTCCATTGTCAGCACCTGTTGACCTTTGCGATTATTGATGATGTCATCATAACGCTCCAGACCTACTGAGGCAAAGTTATAACCATCTGTATGCTCAAATGTCAGCATAGCAGAGTCTACAGTAATCAATTCACCGTTATATTGACCGGCGCGGTTTCCCGTCGGGATACCAGGATTAGAAATTTCTTCACCGATAAAACCGGAAATTTTCACCTGCTGCGGAATATCGACCACATATTTCATATGATCCCATCCCAATGAAATTGAATAATTATCTTTGATATAATAACCAAAGTGCAGATTAAATTGTGGAATAGTTAACCGGCTTGGATCAAAATACGTCGAACCAAATTTAGTTGGCCTATCACCCGCTTTTACATCATGGAGTATAAAGTCATAATTAGGACCCGTAAAATGAATATCTGATTTTGCGTAAGAAGAGAAGTTGTACCCCCAAAAGAAGAAGAATTTGCCCTTGTTACTTTCTGTTCTCAAATTTTTCGGTTTGAAAATGCTTTTTCCTATCTCAGGATTTTCTTGGGCAAATAAGGCAGAAACACTTAATGCAAGTGCTCCAATCGTTAAAAATATTTTTCTCATATCGGTGCTAAAAACGTTGGGCAAAAGTACCTGCATTCTATTTTATAAGCAAATAAAATCAATGGGAATTGGAAAAATATGACGAAGATCACAGAAATGTCATTCCACGCCAGAAACAAAAAAAGCTGCCTTCCAGGAAAGCAGCTTTTCATTTATTTTATTTCCAAGGAATTGTTACCCTTGATTTTTACGAATGATATTCAAAGCCCCACCAGCTTTAAACCATTCAATTTGTTGCGCGTTGTAGGTATGGTTCGCCAAAATCTCTTCTTGCCTTCCGTCGGCATGATGTAATACAAGTGTTAAAGGTTTACCTGGTGCAAATGTTGTCAAGCCGAGAATATCAATGGTATCATTTTCCTGAATCTTGTTATAATCGTCTTTGTTTGCAAAAGTTAATCCCAACATACCTTGTTTTTTCAAGTTCGTTTCGTGAATACGTGCGAAAGATTTAACTAAAACAGCACGAACACCCAAATGACGAGGTTCCATCGCAGCATGCTCGCGGGAAGAACCTTCACCGTAGTTTTCATCACCGACTACAATTGAACCAATACCGTGTGCTTTATAGTCCCGCTGTGTTGCAGGAACAGGACCATATTCGCCTGTGAGTTGATTTTTAACGCTATCAGTCTTCTCATTGAAGAAATTCAAAGCGCCAATCAACATGTTGTTTGAAATATTATCTAAGTGACCACGGTATTTCAACCAAGGACCAGCCATTGAAATATGGTCAGTAGTACATTTACCTTTTGCCTTAATCAATAATTTCAACCCTTTCAAATCCGTACCTTCCCATGGCGCAAAAGGCTCCAACAGTTGAAGACGATCAGAAGTAGGAGCTACATCAACCACCACCGAACTACCATCAGCCGCAGGTGCTTGATATCCAGGATCATCTACCGCAAAGCCTTTCGTTGGCAACTCATCCCCTACAGGCGGATCTAGCTTCACTTGTTCACCTTTATTGTTTGTCAAGGTATCAGTTACCGGATTGAAACCCAAATCACCGGAAATCGCGATCGCAGCTACCAATTCTGGCGATGCAACAAATGCATAAGTATTTGGATTGCCATCTGCACGTTTTGCAAAGTTACGATTGAAAGAATGAACGATTGTATTTTTCTCTTGTTTATCGGCACCTACACGGTCCCACATACCGATACAAGGACCACATGCATTGGTAAAAATTGTCGCATTGAGGTCTTCAAAAGTTTTCAGCAAACCATCACGATCAGCCGTAAAACGTACTTGCTCTGACCCTGGATTAATACCAAATTCAGCTTTTGTAATCAATCCTTTATCAACTGCTTGTTTTGCAATGGAGGCAGCACGGGATAAATCTTCATAAGAAGAGTTTGTACACGAACCGATCAATCCCCATTCCACTTGCAATGGCCAGCCATTCTTTTCAGCTTCTTCGCGCATGCGCGAAACTGGTGTATACAAATCTGGTGTAAAAGGACCATTTAGAGAAGGCTCCAGCTCAGATAGATTGATTTCTATTAACTGATCAAAATACTGCTCAGGATTAGCATAAACTTCGGCATCCGCTGTCAGGTGCTCTTTAATCACATTTGCCGCATCCGCCACTTCGGCACGACCGGTAGCACGTAAATAACGCTCCATGGATTCGTCGTACCCAAAAGTTGAGGTTGTCGCACCAATTTCAGCGCCCATGTTACAGATTGTTCCTTTTCCTGTACAAGATAAAGACTCCGCACCTTCGCCAAAATATTCAACGATAGCACCTGTTCCGCCTTTTACAGTCAAGATACCTGCAACTTTCAAGATCACGTCTTTTGCTGCAGCCCATCCGCTGAGCTTACCCGTCAATTTTACACCGATCAGCTTAGGAAATTTAAGCTCCCAAGGCAAACCTGCCATAACATCACAAGCATCAGCTCCACCCACACCGATCGCAACCATACCTAAACCGCCGGCGTTCACCGTATGCGAGTCTGTTCCGATCATCATACCGCCTGGAAAAGCATAGTTTTCCAAAACAACCTGGTGAATAATACCTGCTCCGGGTTTCCAGAAACCGATACCATACTTATTGGACACAGAACTCAAAAAGTTAAATACTTCAGAGCTTTCGTTTTTAGCTCGTGCTAAATCTTTGTCTGCTCCTTCTTTCGCCTGAATCAAGTGATCACAGTGTACAGTAGAAGGAACTGCTACCTTTGGACGACCAGCTTGCATAAATTGCAATAATGCCATCTGTGCAGTTGCATCCTGCATAGCAACGCGATCTGGAGCAAAGTCGACGTAAGAAACGCCACGTTTGTAATCTTCAGTAGCATTGCCATCCCAAAGGTGGGCATACAAAATTTTCTCAGATAAAGTCAAAGGTTTGTTAACCACTTGACGAGCCGCAGCAATGCGCTCGTCATATTGGCTATAGACCTTTTTAATCATATCTATATCAAAAGCCATATCTCTCTAATTTATGTTGTTTAATTAAGTTACTAAACCCTAATCACTCATTATTTTGTTGGAATAGGCGCAAACTTTGTTAAGTTAATGCCTTCCACAGCAGCTTTATATTCTTCGATATTCGGAATGCGGCCCAAGATCGCTGAAAGAACAACAACTGGAGTTGATGCTAATAAAGACTCCCCTTTTTTACCATCCCTGTCTTCAACCACACGTCCTTGGAATAAGCGTGTTGAAGTAGCCATTACCGTGTCACCTTTAGCTGCTTTTTCCTGGTTACCCATACAAAGGTTACAACCAGGGCGTTCCAAGTACATAATATTCTCGTATTCAGTACGTGCAGTACTTTTTGGTAAAGCATCGCTAAATTCGAATCCAGAGTATTTTTGTAAGAATTCCCAATCGCCTTCAGCTTTCAGTTCATCAATGATATTGTACGTTGGAGCTGCAACGACCAAAGGAGCTTCAAATGTAACGACACCTTTTTGCTGTTCAATGTTTTTCAACATCTTCGATACAATTTTCAAATCATCTTTGTGAACCATACAAGAACCGACGAAACCTAAGTCTACCTTTTTGTTTCCACCGTAGTACGAAAGGTCGCGAATTGTATCGTGCGTATAACGTTTGGAAACATCCGCATTATTCACATCCGGGTCAGCAATCATTGGTTCTTCAATGATATCCAGATCAATAACAACTTCTGCATAATATTTCGCATTGGTATCTGGAGTTAAAGCTGGCTTAGCACCAGATTTAATTTCCTCAATACGTTTATTCGCCTTGTCAATTAAGCCTTGCAAAACGTTGTTTTTGTTTTCCATGCCTTTATCGATCATAATCTGGATACGGTTTTTAGCGATCTCCAATGATTCGATCAATGTATTATCCTGTGAAATACAAATAGAAGCTTTCGCCTTCATTTCTGCAGTCCAGTCAGTAAAAGTAAATGCCTGATCGGCTAAAAGCGTTCCGATATGAACTTCAATAATTCTGCCTTGGAAAACGTTCTCGCCAGCAAATTGCTGCAGCATCTGTGCTTGTGTAGCATGAACCACATCACGGAAATCCATGTGTTCTTTCATACTGCCTTTAAATGTAACTTTTACCGATTCTGGGATTGGCATAGAAGCTTCACCTGTCGCTAAAGCTAGCGCCACCGTACCAGAGTCAGCACCAAAAGCAACACCTTTAGACATACGGGTATGTGAATCACCTCCGATAATGATCGCCCATTCATCAATTGTAATATCATTTAATACCTTATGAATAACGTCTGTCATCGAATGATATACACCTTGAGGGTCACGAGCTGTGATCAATCCAAAGTCATTCATAAATTTCATCAGTTTTGGAATATTCGCTTGTGCTTTTTTATCCCAAACCGATGCCGTATGACAACCCGATTGATAAGCGCCGTCTACAGTAGGTGCAATTACAGTCGCAGCCATTGCTTCAAGCTCCTGCGCTGTCATCAAGCCTGTTGTATCCTGAGAACCAACAATATTTACTTTAACGCGAACGTCAGAACCGGCATGTAACACTTTACCTGGAGTTACACCAACCGCATTTTTATTAAAAATTTTCTCTACAGCAGTCAAACCTTGTCCTTCAATCGTGATTTCTTTTGATGGAGCAAACACTGTAGGTGCCTGAATCCCCAGCGTAGCAGCGGCAAAAGTCTGTATCTTTTTACCGAAAACGATCGCATAAGAACCACCCGCTTTGATAAATTCCATTTTTTGTGGAGTCAAAGCTTTGGAAATATCGATCAGCTCCTGCTCGCCATTATATAATTTTTTAGTCTTAGTATTGATTGTTAAGACAGTACCTGTAGCGACAGAATAAGCTTCTTCAAGGATTGGCTCATTTTTCTCGTTACGGATTACGTTGCCATTTTCATCCACTTTCTTCACCCAGTTTTTAAGGTCTATACCGATACCTCCGGTCACATCCACTGTGGTCAAGAAAATAGGTGAGATACCATTTGTACCGCCTACAATTGGTGCGATGTTCACAAAAGGAACATAAGGACTCGCTTGTTTACCCGTCCATAATGCAACGTTGTTGACACCCGACATACGAGATGACCCCACACCCATTGTTCCTTTCTCAGCAATTAACATGACACTTTTACCAGGGTGTTGCGCCTGTAGCTCAACGATCTGTTGCTGTGCTTCAGGTGTGATCATACATTTTCCATGTAATTCACGATCTGAACGCGAGTGCGCCTGGTTACCTGGCGACAATAAATCTGTCGAGATATCACCTTCACCAGCGATAAAAGTAATCACCTGAATTTCCTCAGCAACCTCAGGCAGTTTTGTGAAAAACTCTGCTTTTGCGTAGCTTTCTAAAATATCTTTTGCAACCTCATTGCCTTGTTCAAAAGCTTCTTTCAAACGAGCGGTATCCGCGTCATATAAGAAAACTTGTGTTTTAAGAACCTCAGCCGCCTGTTTTGCAATAGCTAGGTCTGTACCCAAAGCCAGGTCCAATAAAACCTTGATTGAAGGACCACCCTTCATATGTGACAACAATTCAAAAGCGAAATCAGGTGTAATTTCAGCAACAACTGATTCACCCAAAACAATTTCCTTTAGGAATTGTGCTTTAACACCCGCTGCAGGCGTAGTACCCGGCAACGTATTGTAAATAAACAATCTTAAAGATTCAGCTCTATTTTCATTGTTTAAATCTTTAATCTGGGCAATTACCTCACTTAGTAATTCTGCTCCGTCAATAGGCTTAGGATGTAATCCTTGGCCTTCTCGTTCTACAACCTCTTGTACGTAATCGTTGTAAATACTCATAGATATCTATCTTTCTATTTTATGGGCAGCATAAAAACACCTATGTCTTTCTACACTACCATGTCTGTAATATAATTAAGCTAATACGCCATCTATCAGGTCCTCCCTGACAAATCACAAATTAGCCCTTCCACTTCATGTTTTGAAGCTGATCTATTTGTCGTAAATCAACTTGTATGACTAATTACAAAAATAGTGAAAATCCAACTTTAAACGCATGCATTCCATTTATTTAAATCAATTTGGAATTGTTCTAAACAGCATTTATGCAATCCTGCCATCTTTTTTTGAAATCCGCTATATTGTATTTATTTCTTTCAAAAAAAAGGTGATTTAAATTATTAAATCACCTTTTCGTTTTATATACTTTCTACAGTTATATCAATGTCTTTTAATGCTTTCACGGTTTCCAGAGGATCAGTCGCGTTGAATACAAATGAACCTGCCACCAGCACATCTGCTCCGGCTTTCAACAACTGTGCTGCATTCGCAGTCGTTACTCCCCCATCGATTTCAATCAGCAGACCATCATTCACTCCCTGTGCCATGGTCCTTAGTTCCTGTACCTTGGCATAGGTATTTGGAATAAATTTCTGACCGCCGAACCCTGGATTGACCGACATAATACAAACCAAGTCGAGATCCGCAAGAACATCTTTTAAAAGTGCGACTGGCGTATGTGGATTCAACGCAACGCCTGCCTTACAGCCCAATTCTTTAATAGCAGCCAGTGTACGATGCAAATGTGTACAGGCCTCGTAGTGCACGGTAATGATTGCTGCACCCGAGTCTTTACATACCTGCAGATAACGGTCTGGATCAACAATCATCAAATGTACATCCAAAGGTTTAGCAGCATGTTTTGCAATAGCCTGCATAACTGGAAATCCAAAAGAGATATTTGGAACGAAAACACCGTCCATAATATCAATATGAAACCAATCTGCCTCACTGTTGTTTACCATGATGATATCATCGTATAATTTTGCAAAGTCTGCAGCAAGAACGGATGGTGCAATTAGATGTGATTTTGTTGACATGTTGTATTTTTTTTGCAAAGATAACAAGTATTTTTTGTTCATCACAGCGTTTACCCGATTTAATACCTATAAACGACAATTGGCTGAAGCTGCAGAAAATAATTATAATTACATTTGTATATTAACATGATAATAAAATACAGCTCACCGTGGGAAGACTAAAAATAAAATACAGAAGAGAATTAAATACAACGGAGAACCTCGTCCGAAAAATTGGATTAATACTTATCACCATTATTCTGATCTGTATATTCCTTCCCAAACAACCTCGTTTTCGCTATGAATTCCAAAAGGGAAAAGTATGGAATCATGAGAATCTGATATCACCCTATAATTTTGCCATATTAAAAACGCAGGAGGAATTGAATGCGGACAAGAAAAGTATCTTAAACACGATTCAACCGATTTATAATGCCAATACGACAACAAGCAAAGAGCAAATTGATCAGTTCAACACGGATCTGGCCGAAAAGTGGCAAAGCAGCAAATTAGATACAACGCATGAAAATATAGTAGATTATAGAAATGCCGGTAATGCCATCTTAAGCCATCTCTATGGCAAAGGCATTCTGTCATTGAACAATCGGTTTCAGAACCGCAGCAACGACAAATCTCCAGCTTCCAAGCATTACAACTTTACACTGATCCAGGACAAAGTTGCCAGCCAAAAAAACACAGCCGACTGTTACACCATCGAAAGCTCTTATGGTTATATGGATGAGATTATGCCCAAATTGACCAAGATAAAGCAAAAGAGCTGGCTGGAGGAAACTTTAAAAAATTACATTACCATTAACTACATCTACAACGATCAACAAACAGAAGCTTTAGAACAAAATGCCATTGCAAACATATCTGCTACGCGCGGTGTGGTCCAAAAAGGAGAACTGATCGCTGAAAAAGAGAAAATAATTTCCAATGAAACCTACCAAAAACTTGAGTCATTACGCAAGGTATATGAAGATGAAGGCAAGATCAGTGGAAATCAAAACTATGTGACCCTTGGGCAATTTCTGATTATCTCGCTTGCTCTGTCTATTTTGATGGTATTCCTTTTTCTTTTCCGTAAGGACATCTATTTTAACAATAGGTTGCTGGTCATTATCATGATTGTGATCATTGGTATGCTCGCTGTCCTATCTTGGGCGATCAAAATCAAAATCCCTAATCTCTATTACATCCCATTTTGCGCCGTCCCCATTATTATTCGTATTCTTTTTGATACGCGTGTAGCACTCAATATCCATCTGTTGATGGTTCTGCTAGCAGGTCTTTTTGTACCAAATAGTTTTGAGTTTGTCTTTTTACAATTTATGGCGGGGATAGTTGCGATCTATAGTATTAAAACATTGGTCAAACGAGAGCAGCTGTTCATTTCCTCGGCTATTATCCTCGGTACCTATTGGATTGCTTACATTGGCCTGGTCGTCACGAGAAATGGATCTATAGACACCATTTACTGGTCTGACCTTCTTCCCTTTTTCGTAAGCGTCATGATTACCTTATTAGCTTATCCAATGATCTATGCATTCGAAAAGTTATTTGGTATTGTATCTGATCTAACACTCATGGAGCTTACTAATAGTAACTCCAAGTTATTGCGGGAGCTCTCTTTTAAAGCTCCGGGAACATTTCAGCACTCCTTACAGGTGGCTAATCTAGCGGAAGCCGCTATCTACAAAATTGGCGGGAATCCGCTGTTGGTCCGCGCCGGAGCCCTGTACCACGACATCGGGAAATTGACAAATCCCCAGTTTTTCATCGAGAATCAGAAGACAGAAAAAAATCCGCATGATGAGCTTTCTCCGGAACAAAGTGCGCAGATTATTATATCACATGTCATCAAAGGTGTCGATATCGCCAAAAAACATCAATTGCCTGACGTTATCCTTGATTTTATCCGTACGCACCATGGAACAACGCGTGTTGACTATTTTTATAACGTTTTTGTCAAGAACAACCCCGATAAACTGGTTGACGAGTCTTTATTTACCTACCCCGGACCTATTCCTTTTTCCAAGGAAACAGCTGTACTTATGATGGCGGATTCGGTCGAAGCCGCATCCCGTGCGTTAAAAGAACCATCTGAAGAGTCTATCAATAACCTTGTCGATAAGATTATTGAACATAAATTGATGCGGGGGCAGTTCAATAATAGTAACATTACGCTAAAAGATATCACCGAATCTGCAGTTATTTTTAAGGCAATGCTCAAAAGTATCTACCATGTTCGGGTAGATTATGATTTAAGCAAAAAAACAATGTAATTTTAATTATCAAACAACAAATTGAATTTCAAACGCTTATTGCAACGTTACATTTTTTTTGCATTTTTTTTAGTATTTAGACTTTGCAGAATCAAATAATTGCCTTATGTTTGCAATGTCAAAACGAGGAAGGGTGCCTGAGTGGCCGAAAGGAACAGTTTGCTAAACTGTCGTACTGGAAACGGTACCGCGGGTTCGAATCCCGCCTCTTCCGCCAAGACAAAAAGGCTTTCTGAGAAATCAGAAAGCCTTTTTTTGTTTTTGAGCAAAAAGCAGTACCTAAAATATATCTAAACGGATCATACCGAAAGTTTGGGGGGTAAAGTTTTAAGCATACAATTTCATTACTCTATATAGGAAGAATGTGGTGTCCCTTACGCCACGAAAGACACTCCTGAAAGCTTTGAGCTTTGCATTGAAAGATTCTGCTGAAGCATTGGTGCTTCTGTTGTCGAAGTAATGTAGGATATATTGATGATGCGCTGCAATGGATCTTGCTACGCTCTCAAATGAAGTGATGCCTGCATTCTCAACCTGATTATGCCACAGTCCAAGTTTGGTAAATGCTATCTTTTTGTCCTTGCATTTATTGAATATGTCACCTAGGGCAATTCCAAGGTCATAAGCCCGCTTTAGCCTGGGAAACCGTATGAACAGCAATTCAGCTCGGCTTTTCTGGTTTTCGGACCATCGGCTTGGATGCTTGAACAAGAGGTGTCTGGATCTAGCTAGTAGCTGTTTGAGCGTGTCTCCATTAGGCAACAACTCGCGTTCATATGGGGTTCCTCCCTTTCGCGATTCCATTATCTTCTTGCTTTCCGCATCCAATACCTCCCAACGATACTTGATACGGAGTTCCTGCACTGCATCGTAAGCTAACAGTTGGACATGGAACCGATCGACCACACGTCTGGCATTCCTGAAACATCTACGGATTGCCTTAGCCATGTTCGGCGCCATATCCATGGTCACTTCTTTTACCTTATTCCTTGAGCGCAGGGGAATTCGTTCAAGAACAGGGATAATATCTTCGGCCTTTGTTCCCTTGATAGTTGCCAGAATAGTCCCTTTGCGGCCTTTAGCCGACTTACTGCTTACGATCGTGAAAGCTCACCGTTACTAAAGCTGGTCTCATCAATGCTTAGCTGTTCGGAGATGTTTTCAGCAAATAATGTCCAGCTCTCCGCATGCGGCTTCTGGTTCCAATCATGGAAATCGCTGAGATGGTTCTTATATTGATCCTGCAGTTGCTTGCCATCCATCTGAAAGAATAATCCTACCAATTGGGCGCTTACCGGATAGTTATCCAAATATTTTCTTTAAAAAAAACCCGAATTCAGTCGTCATTCGAGTACCCTCACGCACCAGGTTCCAATCTCTTGTGATAATCTGTCCCGTATCTAACACCTTCCGGCGCGGCGGATATGTAGTGTAACTTTCTGACCTCTAATGGGAAAGCCTGAAATCTCTGTGGAAGGCATAAATCCCTTTGACTCCAACTTACTTTTCTCATATCCCGTTGGAGCAATATTAAGCTCGTCTAGATAAATGTGGAGCTGATTGTCTATCTAATCGACTTCTAAAATCTGAAAGTATTCTAAAAGCCCTTCGGGCATCAATAGGGATAGTAATTTTATTAGTGGCTACATTGTCCAGCACCACTCAATCGCCTTTTAGTGTATTACCAGGTTTTATCTCAGTCACAACAGCGATTTTTATTTTTTACACAAGTGTAGCTCCCCCCCCCTCTTGCTCTCTTTCTGTTGCAACAAACGAAGACCAGGTGGTGGTCAGATTATCTCTTTCTACAGTGCTTGTTCAGTGCTTATTCAGTGCTTGTTCAGTGATCACTCAGTATAGACTGTATAAGCAGTGACTTACTAGTGTCTAAATATTGATTAAAAATTGTTATTACATGCCATTTAGTATTAGGATGCTTCCGTTTTAATATTTCTTGAATAGCTACACCCGAATCAGGTAATTATGGTAGTCATCAAAAATGGGGTTCGTAGGACTGTTTCCAGGAAAGCAGGTTGTCATACTGCGCAGATCTCCGGTTAATATCTCAACTGAATCTACTGAATTGGAACATCTTAGCATATTGTAAATAGTAATAAGAATACGGCATTCATATCATTACAATTAATTCCACATATACTTGAGATGCTGGATAGATCAACTAAATTAAAACCACCAGGCGTTTGCCTCCATCGATGCCCATTTCCCAAGCCTTTTCAATGTTTTTAAGTGGAATATTTACCGTTTCAATTTTTAATTTTCCGTCAGCAGCAAGCTGAAACATTTCGGGAAGTATTTCTGTAATCAATAGTTTTAATTCTTCTGGCGTCCAGGTTCCTAAGCCCGAACCGGAAAGCTGAATAGCTGTACTGCGTAAAATGGAAGATGACAATGTAATTGAATCGCTCATCATTCCGCCAACAGTAACATATCGCGTATGGTGCGAAAATCCCCCATTGCCTTTTAATGCTGATAAAATCAGTTCTGCACTCTTTCCCCACAGGTAATCAATAACCACGTCAATTGGATTTTACTGCTGTAAGATTTTTAGTCGTGTAATAAACGCTTCATCGTCCTGTTTCAACGAAATGATCTCATCTGCACCTAATGATAGTAATTCGTTTAAAGACCGTTCGTTTCTCGCTGTCACTATCACCTTTTTCGCACCGTAATGTTTGGCAATTTGCACAGCAATTTTGCCGGTAACACCTGTTGCACCGTTAATAAGTACGGTTTCCCCTTTTTGCAAACCCGCTCTGAAACGTAATGCCAAAGCTGAGCCCATCACTGCGTTTGGTAAAGCTGCTGCTGTTGCATCATCAATATTTACGGGTAACCTTACCATACGTTTTTTTTCAACAATCGCTTTTTCGGCAATCATTCCGCCAACGCCAATTCCATAAACACGTGTACCATCTGCAAGTACCCCAACACCATCTCCACCGACCACTTTTGCTGTAAACACTTCGTTTTGCGAGGAATAATGTTTTCCACTTGCCTGCATTTTGTCAAGGTTTTTCACTGCAGATGCTTTCACCAAAATCAATAATTCATTTTCATTTTGCACTATTGGCTCTGCAAAGTCTACTACATATTTTGGCATTTCGCCTTTTTTCAATACTACTGCTGCTTTCATTTTATATAATTTTATGCAGCAAAATTAAAAACCGATATTTCAGCAGTTGATAACATTTGTTATTAAATCCGTTTTTTTGCCAATACACTTTTTATACGACTTAAATGGACCGAAGAAATCCCAAGATAAGAAGCGATATAATGTTGTGGAACACGTTTTATAATTTCGGGTCTTTCTTTTAGCAAATTGATGTAGCGTTCCTGCGGCGTATTTTTGACCATTGAGAAAAAATATTTCATATAATCGAATGTTCGCTCAAAAACTTTGTCTATAAGCATATCCCGTAACTGTGGAATTTCTTTAATTTCTTCAACTATCCTGTTTAGGTCGGTTTTGTGTATCCACCATAAAATGCTTGGTTCAATGGTTTCTATAGTGGTCTGACTTGGAATATTTTTCGGAAGCTTTCAATAGAACCCACCGTTTCATTTTCAAAGAAAAATTGACAAGTGATATCTTTACCATTATTATTGAACCAAGCACGAATCCCCCCCTTTTCAATCAGAAACATTTTTTTGGAAACTTCTCCTTCCTTCAAAAGTATGGTTTTGGCAGGAACTTCAATGCGATGGAAGCAATCTATATATTCGTTCCATTTATCGTCATCAAGTTGGAATTTAATTCTGAATTGTTCAAACATTTACTTGTCGTAATTGCACTGTCGATATATAAAATAGCTTTCTTTCAATTCTACTAACCTACAAAAAATTACAGACGTGAAAGAGATATTTTTGCTATAAATGCTAAGCATCTATTTGCTAAAATTTGCCTGATGTAGTTTGAATGTCTCTGGTGAAACTTGGGTCTTCTTTTTAAAGAAACGGCTAAAGTAAGCGGGATCTTCAAAATTAAGCTCGAAAGCAATTTCTTTTATGGTTTTTTCACTCGAGATCAGCATTCTTTTTGCTTCTAAAACCAACCGTTCATGAATTAACTGCGAAATTGACCTACTCATTTTAATCTTTAGAATCTGATTTAAGCGTTTTGCCGTAATACCTATTTCCTTTGCATAGAAGTCAGCAGTGCGCTGTTCCTTATAATATTGATCCAACAGGACAATAAACTGATAAATTCGTTTTTGATTCACATCCTGTTCTAAAAAATATTCCTGATGTAAACGGATTAGATTCAACAAATAAACTTTTATGAGAGCCTTCAAGATAAGATAAGTACCTTCGGGTTTATTGTATTCCTCTTTTATTAAGTTCACAACCTGAGCAAGAATACCAGCATCCCGAGACTTGACGATCAAATGTGTAGATTGTCCTTGCATATTGAAGAGATTGAACACATCCAAAGCATATTCTTTGTCATCCTCCTCCAAGTAATCTCGCTTGAAAGCGAGAAGATATCCAGTATTGGAATTGCTGAACTCTTCCATACGATAGAGTGGAATCAGATAGATATCAACATGAGAATCAGAATCACCAATATTGCTATATTGACAGATAATTTCGAAAAAGGAATTTCTATCTTCACTTTTCAAATAGCTTTCCGGGCAACACTCCAGTTCAAAATATATCATTTTAAGTGGATCAATCTGATGGCTGACTCTCATGTGGTTTTTATTTTAAATTAGTCATTCTTTTTTATTTCGGAGTATATATTCTACCAGTCTTTTTTTCATAAAGTTCGGGAAGAAAAGTCGTAAAATTACTCATTTCCTCATGACAATGTTTACATAGTCCTGCACCTACATGATCGGGATAGATTTTAAGCCGAGTCTCCAAATCATTTGCAAGATCATTACCTTCAAAATAACCCAACCAAAAACGACTTCTCATTTCACAGCCATAGGCAGTATCCCGAATAAAGTGTACCATTTTGGCGGCATAGCCTTCTTGGCCATCCATACCCAATCTCGCGTGAATAGCGGTTACACGCTGTTCTGGAAATCTACTTATATCCAAAATATTTGAGGGATTTAAAAAATTAATCTTCAATTTATGAATTTCATTTCCACCCAATCTTTCGTGGGCAATATGGGTTCCCCCAATATACTTTCCAGTCCCCCTCTCACCGATCCAGTCACTATAAACATGGTCTTCTTTATGCCACAGTAAATACTGATGCGTATCCTGAATATAGGAAAACCACCATTCAATCATTTCGCCGTTTATATTGGCCAGTGAAGACCTTGCTGCAACAACAAGTAAACCGTCTTCGTACCGTCTCCACCCTGCTTCAAACGGTAGATACCCAGGCTCTAAGAGCTCATTTGCTTCTTCAATTCTCATGTTATTCTATTTTAGTCGTTATAAATTATTATTAAATACATGTATTCTATTGATGCTTGCGATGATATATAAAGCCACCGAAATTGCACAAGCCAAAACAGCAGCGATTAAGAAGGTTGTTCTCATTTCATAATTCAGTTCCGTGATAAAGGATGAAAGGAACTGTCCGCCAAAAATCGCCATGGAATAATAGCTTAGGTACTGCCCTAGATTACTACTGCTGCTTTCTTCGACGGTCATATGATTTAGCAATGGAACAGTAAATCCAAAACCTATGCCCATCGCTACCGCCCCTATGAATAAGGTGATGTTGGATGTGGTAATAAAGAAAATAGTAAGCCCAATGGCAAATGCAAAAAATCCCATTGACAACGTAAAGTCTTTTGATAAATACCTGGTGACGCGAGGCATCTGGCTCGCTGCTATAACGGCCACAATCGAAATAAAAGCCATGAAGTATCCCGTTTCAGCCTCACTGTAGTGAAACGAAGATGGAAGAAATAATGGAAGACAAACAAATGCCACAAAAAACAGCATCATGGCAAACGCAGCAGACAAAATTATTATCAATAAATGTCTACTGATTTTAGTTCTCTCTGTTGACTCAACAGCAACCACTTTTTTGCGTAAAGCATCAGCGCTCCTCTTGACACTTATGGAAATTAATAATGCACATACCAACCCCATTAGATAAATTAAAAAAGGATATTTCCAACAAAAGCCCCCCAAAAGACCGCCAAAACTCAAAAATACGACCCCACCCAATTCGATGGACATACCTTGCCAGGCTATCATTTTCAGTCGGTCGTCACCAATGAATAATAGTGCAATTAAGCCTGTTCCAGCTGCCTGTATTGACGCCGTAGCAACACCTAAAAGAATACGATCTATCACAACCAAATAAGGGTTGGTAAGAAGCCCCCCCAACAGCCCAAGTAAAGCATAAGGTATCAAACCCCATCTAAGCATCAGATATGCTCCCTTTCGGTCAATCAATTTCCCAACGAAAGGTGCGAAAATTACTACGCCGAGCGAAGGCAACGTAATCAACAAACCTGGATTTTCTTCAAATCCTAAATGGACTGAAATTTCTTTTAATGACGGTGCTATAACAGTTCCAACCATAATTGTTAAACTGCTGCTCAGTAGCAAAGCAAATATTCCAAATTTTGATATCTGATTCATACTATTGTTTTTATTGACTCTACAAATTTCAATATTAAACAATGATGCAAATGGTGTGATTATCGCATTGTCTTGTACTTTTAGGAAATCGGTCCACATAAAATCAACATTTCTTATCCCCAATTTCCTGTTTCATCAAATTATCTACGGGTAAAGTTCAATAGCCATTTAAACTTTCCAAAATTTACGCTACTACCAAATTGGGCATAACTGAACAAATAGCTCTTTTTATCCCTAATAACAACGACATGTCTAAGATTATAAAATGTTATTTCTGGCACTCTACAAAAAAATACCTGAAACCAGTGATAAGGGTTATGGACCAATTCGTCTATTTTTGCAGGAAAGGAGAGTGAAAAATGAGAAAACTAATGGGATGCTATTTAATCATCTTGGTCATCGGACCATTTTGCTCGAAGGCGCAGGAAAATTTAAAATTTGACGATAATTTCAATTTATGGAACATACAAAAAGGTCAATCGGCAACTGTTTTTGCCACAAAAGCTTATGTGCGTGCTCAACCTAGTCTTAAGGCAGCAATCGTAGATTCTTTATCGGTAGGAAATGTTGTTACGATCACCAGTGCGCCCTTCAAAGGAAATACACTGAAAAATTTTTATGCTCCTTGGTATGAGATAAGTTATTCCGACGGTAACAGTAAAAAAAATGGTTTTATTTGGCTCGGACTAGTAGCGCTCGGAAAACAAACCGCTTCGGACGGCTCGCAATATATTTACGGTTTTGAGCGTTTTACCAAAAGTATCAACGAACAGGAACAGGATCATTTTTCAACAGTAGTAAAACTTCTCGACGCAAAAGGAAATTTTCTAGCTGAACACACCTTCCCTTTCGCCTATTCAGAACAAACCTTCTCTCAGAGTAAATTGCTGCCGGCAATGGGGCTGCAAAATGTCAAACAAATCATCCGCATCGAATTTCTGGGGGAAGCCTGTGGTATACCTTCTGAGTACAACTATGTGGCCTGGACAGGACAACGACTTGTGGATCTTCCCAGCAGGTATTCGGTGAGTGATGCTGGTGTGTTCTATTACGATGAAAAGATTCTTTTCCCTTCCGAACACGGAAAAAATAATCAGATTATCTATAAATACATCGAAGAGGGAGAAGCTATTGACGACGATGCAGAAAATCCGAATTTCAAGATTATAAAAAAGAGTGAAGAATTTCTATGGAACGGTACTAGCTTTGAAAAGCTTCCAACAACTAAATAGTACTTTTCAAAGATTCTAACATACTGGATACATATAAAAATTAATAAATGGAAGAAAAGAATATATATGATTTGTTCTACAGCGGACAACTAGACTTATTTATCATTGAAGGAGAAAACCAATTGCGACAAAACGATCAAGATGTTACGCTTTGGACACACCTCGCGATCGCCTATCATGATCAGGCATTCTATGAAGGCCACGAAGCTATTTTCGATGTTATTCAGGAAAAAATGATCCCCTATTTTCAAAAAGCATTAGCCATCGAGCCTGATAATGAAACGACCCTATATCATATACTGAATTATGTTTTGGACAATCAAGCGACATTAGCACAAATTGGTCGTCCAAAATTCCATATTACTGAAGGCAATAAAGGTCTATTCATCGAATACGCAAAAAAACTAATCGCTTCCCCCAATATGTCCGGATATGGGCACAACTATTTAACCAACATCTACGAAGGGCTCCAGGACGATACAGCGATGCTTCCAGTTTTGGAGGCGAGCATTGATTTCGTTAAAGAAACATTCAAGGATGAACGGGAAACCTTGGATCATAATTTTTCCATCTTTTGGATAAAGAAAATATACCTGCTTGACCGTACCAAACAGATCAATGAGTCCAATATTTTAGCGTTAATGGAAGCGGATTTTAAGCATTTCATCAGCAGCAATGAAATGAATTATGTGGATCTCGCTGAAATTGCTTACGAAAATAAAGCAATCGACCTAGCACTGCAGATTTTGCTTAAGCTTATCAAAGGGGAAAACTCAGCCCTGCATATCCATCAGGAGTTGGTCAAATGGCATACTCGATTTGACGAATTGATTGCCGAGGGGTATGAACACCCTGAGGTCTTTTACTATCAGCTTATCATTGAACGCAATTACTCAGAAGAAATCGGAATCCCGCTTGACTATTATTATCTCCATGCACTCAAATTGGTCGATGCCTATCCTGATTCTTATGTCGGTTACCATTTTGCGGCGGCCTATCTCTATGACGAGGGACAGTATGCTGCGGCTATTCCATATCTGGCCATGGTAGGTGAACGGAATTGGAATGCAACATCCTGGCGACGTATGATCGAATGTACCCTTAAAGCCAATGGAAAAGTTTACGATCAGGTTTCCACTTTCCATGACCTTCCCCGTGAATGTTATAATGAAGCTGTCGCGCTATCTGATTTTATTCACGCCCAGGACAACTTAACCACAGTTGATCAATCTGCACTACAATTGCTCGTCCTTGAACTTTATCGTCAAGCCTACGACGCTTTCAAGGAGTATTTTGAACAAAATAAGTACGAAAGTGACTACTTTGGGGGCTCCCACAACCGGGCCATGAATTGTAATAATCTAGCATTAGCGTATAAAGAAGCCGGTGAACTAGAAACCTCCTATGCTATCGCCACCGAAGGATTAAGCTATTCCGACTTTGAAGAACTTCATTTCACCCGAGCCGATACCTTGTCAGCATTGGAAGATTACGTACGTCTGGAGGAGGTCCTTCAACAGTACTTTGACACCTATCAGATTTCGTTGGAAGCCACCCTTGAGCAGCAAGAATTTACCTCCAAAGAAGATGAAGAAGCTGAAGATATGGAGTCTGTTGTATTTCCTCCTTGTTACCGCATGCTTATGCATCAAATCGATGTTGAATACCAACTAGGTCGATCAGCGAATATTCAATCCCGGGCCCAACAGCTCCTCGAGTTTATTTACAAATTCTATATTGATCATCCCAATTTAGATGATTATCATTATCGCGACTTTGAAGCGTCAAAAAATGGGATAGAACATATTATCTATCAGATAATTGAGCCGGATAATTTTGAGCAACGTGTCTCCTATTACGAAAATATGGCACAACGGTACCCACATGAAGCACAGCCTCAATATGTGTTGATGCAGCTATATAATGAAAAGAGCAATTACAAGTCCATGAACCTCGCTGCGCGGAAATACCTTAAAAATAAACGGGAATTTATCATCGATAATTTCGATAAAGCAAAGACGCTCTATCTCATTGTTAAAAGCCATTACTATCTTACGGAATTTAGCGCGGGTATAGAAATATTCCAAACGTATGACAGTTGGGTACAGTCAGTCATGGAGCCTAATGATTATGTCCTTTGGTTAAAATTTGGAATTGAACTTTTCGCCGAAAACGGAGATATAAACAAAGTAAATAAATACGTCAATGTTTTCAACGGTATTTATCAGCAATGCGATTGGGGCTACGACGATGATGTCGAATCGGTTAAATTAGCAGAGGCATATGCAAACTATAAAACAGGGAATCTGAAAAAAGCACACCATTTGCTTGATGAAGTGCTCGCCTATTCGGATCATTCTCCTTTAGCTGATGAATATAAACGTACCTGGAAAAAGCCCGGCTTTTTTTCTGGTTTTAAGTTTTAAATATTTCTTTGCTTTCCGAAAAAAGAATTCCAAACGTCGCTCCATGTTATCTGGTCCTCCCAAACTCAAATAACATGGAGCGTATAAAAAAGTCCATAATGCCAAAAAAAGTTAAAAGTGGAAGCAGATTCTACCCAAAACAATTATATTTGAGCTGATATGGCACTTAAGCGACTTATACTACTATTTTTAACCTTCGGTTTCCTTTTAAGCGCACCCGACGCTTTTGCCTGCCATAAAATGAATGCACACAGTAGTCACACACAAGGTAATGCTATCACTGACAAAAAGGACCAGTGCTGTTCAAAATTTAAATCTTCCCAAAAAAAGGCTTTTTGTAAACATCACAAACCATGTAAAAATTGCAATTGTCAATGCACGTATAGCGGTACATTTTTGGCAATTTCCAATCCCCTTGAACAAAATCATGAACTTTGCGGTATAGCAATCAAAAAAAATTATAAACCCATAGCGCCAACATTTATTTCTGAGGGATATTTTTGTCCTTGGGTCCCGCCAAAAATAAGTTAATCCATACAATCCATACGTTGATCATTTATCAATCATTTTTGATTACTTATTTTTATTTATTCTTTCATCCAATCATATGAAAATCAAACATTATATTATAACAGGGGCTTTAATACTATCGTCCTTGACAAACTATGCACAAAACAACACCGTGAACACCACTGTTAAAATTGCGGGAAACTGCGGTATGTGTAAAAAAACAATAGAAAATGCAGGAGCCTCCGCTCAGGCTAAAGTTGAATGGAACGAAGACAACCAAACAGCAACAATAGCCTATGACGCAAAGAAAACTTCCTTAGATGCTGTATTGAAAAGTATCGCAGGAGCAGGCTATGACAATGAAAAATACCTTGCCGCGGAAGATACTTATGCTAAACTACATGCTTGCTGCCAATACGAAAGAAATTTAGCTCCTCCAGCTTCAGATAGCCCACAAGACGTAAGCACTGAGCCGGTAGCTTCAGTAGATGACATCAGCAACGCAAGCAATTTTCAAAAGATCTATGACCAATACTTTCTGCTTAAAGATGCACTTGTAGCTGCGGATAGTAAACAAGCTGCAGGCCTAGCAAACGATCTTGCCGATGCAATCGCTAAAATACAAACTGCTGATCTAACGAAAGCGGAAGAGGAGGTCTGGAAAACCAAAACAACATCACTCAAAGCGACAGTGAAGAGCCTACAACAGGCAAAGGATATCAGTAAACAACGAGAAGCCTTCGCGCTATTGTCAGAAGATATCTATAGTTTGTCCAAAAACTCGAAACCGTCTTCTTCTGTTTATTACCAAAAGTGTCCAATGTTCAACAAAGGCAAAGGTGCGACTTGGTTAAGCCGTCATAAAGAAATCAAAAATCCATATTACGGCGCACAGATGCTAACATGTGGCAGCACAATTCAAACGCTTTAACAAATAAGGTCGTTTAATCGACTCTTAAAAGGTTTATCTCCCCACGAGATAAACCTTTTTTTGTAATTGCTGCCGCAATGGTCGATTTTTATAAACCAAAATAGTATATTTAGTATCAACAGAAATTGGTTCGCTTAAATGATAACACGCGTATATTATAAAACAAGGTTCAATTCATGGAAAAAGTAATTATTACAGGTGGTGCTGGAGCTATAGGTCTTCATTTAACAAAGCTATTGGTTGCCAATTTCTATGAAGTTATTATTTTTACCAGAAATCCGAAGTCCCATCCCGTACAAAACAATGTCCGACATGTACATTGGGATCCCAGTAAACAGGAGATTGATGTCAAATCAATTCAGGAAGCCGACTATATCATTAACCTGGCGGGTGCAAACCTCAATTCGAAACGCTGGACAAAATCATATCAACAAGAAATTATTGCCAGCAGGGTAGAAAGTGGGCAACTGCTCTATCAAAGTCTAAAACAAATACCAAATCAAGTAAAAGCAGTCATATCGGCCTCCGCTATAGGTTGGTATGGAACAGACGATCAATACCAAAAGAAACCTTTTGAAGAAGGAGATCCACAAGGCGGAAATTTTCTCTCCTGGGTATGTAACCTCTGGGAAGGAAGCGTGAAACCTATCGAAACATTGGGAAAAAGACTCATTGTCTTCCGTTTTGGGGTAGTTATCAGCAAGGATCAAGGTTTACTCAAAGAAATTAACCGTTTCCTACCCTTTCGTTCAATTCCGGTATTAGGCTCTGGAAAACAGATACTCAGTTGGATCCATATGGATGATCTCTGTCGGATGCTGCTCTTTGGCATACAAAATGATACCATAGCCGGAATTTATAATGCCTGTTCATCCGAACCGCTTTCCCTCGCGGAGTTTGCAAAAAGAATAGCTAAACGTAAATACGGTCCATTCTATATTCCCCTACCCGTCCCCTCTTTTTTGATTAAATTTATGCTTGGAAAAAAAGGGCAGGAAATGGTGCTCAATGGCACTTGGGTAAGCAACAAAAAGATAGTGCATGAAAAATTCCCTTTTAAATATCCCCTTTTGGACAATAATTGTATAGATAATTTACATATTGATTAATTGTTAATTCGCGTTAATTTCTGCCCTTTTTGGGACAAAATCCGTATATTTGCGGCTTATGAAGATTTTTAGATATGGCGCAAAGGGCTCCGAAAAAGCGGGAGTCATTTTAAACGAAAAGAAATATGATGTTTCAGAGGGAAATTTTCAATACAACCGCGATTTCTTTGCGGATATTGCAAATTTAGAAAGACTTCAAACATATATAAATGAAAAAGGCGACACGCTTAAAGAGATAGCCGACAACGAGCGTATCGGTACACCATTGGAAGCTCCGTCCAAAATACTTTGTGTAGGGCTTAATTTCGATGATCACGTCAAAGAAACCAAATTGCAACAAGCTTCAGAGCCTATCGTATTTATGAAATCTGTATCTGCATTCAATGGCCCTTTTGATGGAATCACCCTTCCGAAGTTCTCTGTAAAATCTGATTGGGAAACCGAATTTGCCATTGTAATTGGGAAAAAAGCTTCTTATGTTACTGAAGAAGAGGCTTTGGACCATGTGTTTGGCTATGTGCTACACAATGACGTTACAGAGCGTGAATTTCAGATCGAGCGTGGCGGAACTTGGGATAAAGGTAAAGGATGTGACACTTTCGCTCCTATTGGCCCATTTATAGCAACCAAAGATGAATTCACAGATATTGATAATTTAAAAATATGGCTTAAACTCAATGGTGAGCTTATGCAAGATGGCAATACAAGTGATTTTATCTATCGTGTACCCAAATTGATTTCTTATTTAAGCCATTTTATGAGCTTACTTCCAGGCGACATCATTTCCACAGGATCACCTGCAGGATCTGGCATGGGCAAATCCCCACAAAGATTCCTGAAAGATGGCGATATCATCGAATATGGCATCGATGGACTAGGATCTGCAAAACAGGTGATTTCGGCTTATCAAGCGTTGTAAAAAACATATATCTGGGTTCTTTCATTCTTTTTCCGTCTGAAAGAACCCATTTTCTTTCACTTCATTTTATTTTATCCCTGGCATTTGTGTACATTTATATCAACATCATCCATTTGTCCAACTAAAATTGCTAAATCCCTGCAGGGTCAATGATTCAACTAAACAACATATCCAAATCTTTTGAGGTAAAAGCGGCACGTATTGATGCCTTAAAAGACATCTCACTGTCTATTGAAAAAGGTGAAATTTTTGGTGTAATAGGCGCTTCCGGAGCCGGCAAAAGTACTTTGATCCGTTGCGTCAACCTTTTGGAAAGACCAGACAGTGGACAAGTAATTATAGAAAATGACGACTTGATGTCGCTATCTTCCACTGGTCTGATGTTGAAAAGAAGAAAAATTGGTATGATTTTCCAGCACTTCAACTTACTATCATCACGAACAGTGTATGGAAATATATCCTTCCCGCTCGAACTTGAAGGTAAATCGAAAGAATTTATCAGCCAAAAAGTGTTGGAACTATTGCGTTTGGTCGGGTTGGAAGATAAAGCCGACGTGTACCCTGCAAATCTCTCCGGAGGCCAGAAACAACGTGTTGCTATCGCGCGAGCATTAGCCAATGATCCTTACATTCTACTTTGCGATGAGGCCACAAGTGCCTTAGACCCCGCAACTACAAAATCCATCCTCAAACTGCTAAAAAAAATCAATAAGCAGCTTGACCTTACGATATTGTTGATTACCCATGAGATGGATGTTATAAAAAGTATTTGCGATCAGGTTGCCGTATTAGACCACGGAGAATTAATTGAAACCGGCCCGGTAGAATCAATATTCGCCAATCCTCAGCAAACAACAACTAAAAACTTTATTCAGTCTTCACTTGAAGTTGAAATTCCACTAAGTTTTCAGGAACGCTTAAAAAGCGCTGGAAACCCACTCGTAGAGATCTATCTAACTTCAAATGAAGAATCCATCCCATTTATACAGCATTTGGAGCAACAATATCAAGTCAAAACAAATATCATTACCGCTCAAATAGATTATATTGGCGAAATGAAATTTGGTGTTATATTGGCCGAACTATCGGGTGAAAAAGAAAATGTAACGCGTAGTCTATCTTTCTTAAAAGAAAAGCATTCACAAACTAAAATATTAGGCTATGTCTGATCAGGTATTTAATCTTCTGCTATCGGGTACTTTAGAAACCCTAACCATGACTTTCTTATCAGGCTTCTTTGGTTTTATCCTTGGTCTCCCACTCGGGATATACCTGTTCTTGACCCGAAAACATCAACTGCTCGAAAACAAAGCCATGCACCAACTTGTTTCATTGCTGGTGAATGTGTTTAGGTCTATCCCCTTTATCATACTTATCGTATGGATGATTCCGTTTACACGCAACGTTGTCGGAACATCAATCGGTATGGCCGCAGCATTGGTACCCTTGAGCATAGGTGCTGCCCCATTTATAGCAAGACTTGTGGAAAATAGTCTTCTGGAAATTCCAAATGGCCTGCTTGAGGCCTCAAGAGCAATGGGTGCAAATGCACAACAGGTAATTTTCAAAGTTTTGCTTCCGGAGGCTCTCCCCTCGCTAGTAAACAATGCGACAATTACCTTGATAACACTTGTTGGTTACTCCGCAATGGGCGGTGCTGTAGGTGCTGGTGGACTTGGACAGATTGGCTATCAGTATGGTTATGTCGGATATGATACTTTTATCATGAATTCTGTTCTAATTTTATTAATTTTAATAGTATTCTTGTTACAATATACAGGAGATTACATCTCAAAAAAAGTAAACCATCGTTAACATAAATTATATCATATGAAAAAATTGAACTATGCATTTGCAATTTTAGCCTTCAGTCTCGTATCGATTGTAGCATGCAATAACAGAGAAAAGAAAGAGAATATCCTCAAAGTCGGTGTTGTGTCCGGCCCAGAAAAGGAGCTTGCGGAGACGGCTAAGAAAGTTGCAAAAGAAAAGTTCAATCTTGATGTTGAGTTAGTGGCTTTCAACGACTATGTCGTACCTAATGAGGCCTTAAATCAGGGTGATATCGATGTAAACGTATTTCAGCATCAACCCTATCTACAGGAGCAATCCAAACAACGCGGTTTCACGAAATTAACCATTGTCGGAAACACGTTTGTATTCCCCATTGTTGCCTATTCAAAGAAAATAAAAACAATCACAGAGTTACAACCTGGTGCCGTTATTGCCATTCCAAATGACCCTACCAATGGAGGACGCTCTCTTTTGCTTCTCCAACGCGAGGGAATTATCGGTCTAAAAGAAAATGTAGGTATCCAACCTAAAGTAACAGATATTGTCAGCAACCCTAAACAGGTTAAGATCATAGAGATGGAGGCCCCACAGTTACCTCGCGTCCTAGATGATCCTCAAGTTACAATTGCTATCATCAACAATAGTTTCGCCTCTCAAGCTGGGTTGGATCCCGAAAAACAAGGCTTATTCACAGAAGATAAAGAATCGCCTTATGTCAATCTGATTGTTGCCCGCTCAGATAATAAAAACGATGAGAAGGTGCAGCAGTTTATCCAGGCGTATCAGTCACCGGAAGTAGAAGCGACAGCAAAAAAAGTCTTCAAAAATGGCGCTATTAAAGGCTGGTAAAATTTTAAACATTCAAGTGATGGAATCAGGTCAATTATGCCCTTGTGGCTCTGGCAATACCTATGGGGAATGCTGCCAGCAAATTCATCGTTTCCATGCCAAAGCAACCACAGCAGAGGCATTGATGCGCGCACGTTATAGCGCCTTTGTAGCACAACAGATCGATTTCCTATACGATACGTTTCATCCCTCAACACGACGGTTCCAAAATAAACAGGCAATCGGACAATGGGCGCGGGAGAATAAATGGATGCAACTCTCTATCCTTAAATCTACATTCCAAACTGTCGAGTTTGAAGCACATTACCTGGATCCACAGATGGAAGTTCAAATTCACCATGAAAAGTCTACGTTCAAAAAACAAGATGATTTATGGTACTACGTTGACGGACGTTGATATAACATATTTCGCTTGCAAGCTAGTGTAAAGGATACCATGCCGTCAACAACAGCTTGCAAGCAGCTTTTTCAAGACCACGACCTCCCATCTCCTCAAACGACTTACTCCAGACACCTGGCCCTCCATGTACGAAAATACAAACCGGACCATTTCCAGCAGACTTCGCAAAAAGTTTGACCTCATCCTGGGTTTCAATATAAACAGATGAATCACGATCGACAACAGTCGTCTTTGTTTGAGCAAATGCCATATTGATCGTAATCATTACACACAAAAAATAAAACATAGATCGTCTCATTTCCCTGTACGGATTTGGTTTAAAGTTCTATTTGGTTTAAAGAACGGTATTTACAGCGCTAAATATAATAAATAGCGTAGCCAAATCATCAACGCGAGCTAAAGACAATAAAAAAGCAGTCTCAACGGAATGTCAAGACTGCTTTCTTCAACGAATATTCGTCAGTTATTTCTATTAGATCGCCTCTTCAGTATCTTCGCGGTAAGGAGCTTCTTCATCAAACTCGCCCTCCCATTTAGCAACAACAACGGTTGCCAAACAATTTCCGATTACATTGACAGAGGTACGCGCCATATCCATGAGTTCATCGATACCTAAAATTGCAGCGATGACAAATGTTGGTAAGCCAAACTGATCCGCTGTCGCAATCAAAATAATTAATGAAGCCCTTGGTACAGCAGCAACACCTTTAGAGGTGATCATCAATGTAAATGCAATCATTAATTGATGTCCAAACGACAAATGGATACCAGCCGCCTGAGCGACAAAGATCGCAGCCAACGATAAATAAAGTGAAGTACCATCCAAGTTAAAGCTATATCCTGTGGGAATTACAAACGAAACAATCTTACGTGGTACACCAAATTTCTCCATCGCACTCATTGCTTTCGGTAATGCCGCATCTGAACTTGTAGTCGCAAATGCAATCGAAACAGGTTCCTTAATCGCATTAATAAAACGTTTCACAGGTATTTTTAGATAAAGTGCCACCGGAAGAAGAACCAGACATAAAAAACACACCAAAGCAAAATACAGCGTCGCCAAAAGCATGAAAAGATTCTTTAGAATATCGACACCGAGATGCCCCACCGTGTAGGCCATAGCGGCACCAACCCCAATAGGCGCAAAGTACATAATCATGTTCGTAAACTTAAACATGGTTTCAGACATACTCTCGGTAAAATCAACCAGGGGTTTACGCTTTTTCTCATCTACCATTGCCAATCCAATTCCAAACAAAATTGAAAATACAACAATCTGTAAAACTTGATTATCGGCAACAGATTTGACGATATTTTCAGGGAACAAGTCGCGTATAAAAGAAGTAAACTTGTATACAGGATGTACATGGTCCGGAAGTGTTTTGAGGATATGCTCATCCATACTTTCTTTCGGTACAGGCAGTTCTTCATGTGGCATATGTGCAACATCAACGCCCACTCCTGCCCGAGTCAGGTTTATCGCACCTAAACCAATAAAAATAGCACATGTTGTTGCGCAAAAGAAATAAAGCATGGATTTCCATGCCATACGTCCCACCTGTTTCAAATCAGAATGGCCTGCAATTCCATAAACAAGCGTAGCAAAGAGAATTGGGCCCACAATCGTCTTGACTAACTTAATAAAACCTTTACTCAAAGGTTGCAGGGAAATCGCTAGATTTGGAAAATCCAACCCGACAAATATCCCCATAATCATACAGGTTAAAATCCAGGTGGTCAAATTTTTCTTAAAGAGCGCATTTACAACCAAAACGGTAGCAACTATCCAACGGACAGCCATTAGAAATTCATGCGAAAAGCCTACAACATCAAATTCGTATAATACAGCAATGATACAAGCTAATGTAACTGTGATCAGGGTCATCAACCCTATTTTGGTTTTTAACATTTAAAAGATTTTAATGGTCAAAAGAACAAAAATAAAAAAATACTATGCTTTTGCAAATATTATTATTCCAAATAGCCGAGTTTCGCAACAAAATATCGATTTCGCCAAAATAGAAAGACACAAAAAAGGCAGGAAAATTTCTTATCCTGCCTTATATTTTAACGGAGTACTAAATTTATTCCGCGTGTAACCAAGCTTTTTTCGCTAATAGCTCATCGTTCGATTCACGTACATCTTCGTCATCCACACAACAATCCACAGGGCAAACCGCTGCACATTGAGGCTCATCGTGGAAACCTACACATTCTGTACATTTATCTGAAACAATATAATAGACTTCATTAGAGATTGCTTCTTGAGACTCGTTGGCATCTAGTGTAACACCATCGCCAAAATCGATAACCCCATCCAAAGCAGTCCCATCTGAGAATTTCCAAGTTACACCAGCATCGTATATTGCATTATTTGGGCATTCCGGTTCGCAAGCACCACAGTTAATGCATTCGTCTGTAATTTTAATCGCCATTTATAACCTCACAATTATGATAAATAAACTATTTTTGCATTATCAATATGAAACAAAGTCTGATTGAACAATAAGGCTAGTTGATTCACGTTGATTAATGTTAACAGCACAAATATAATACAAATTTGTGTATTCATCTTTTAAAATTTTAATATTTTGACAAAGCAACAACGAATAAATGCATTTGTAAAATTAGGCGAACAGCTGCAAAAGCGCCCTGAAGATTTGATTCAAATCATTCAATTCGCCCAACATAAAAACCCCTGGTATACCCCTCAAAATGTTGAACGCGCCATTCAAGCCATTGCTGCCAATTTGACAATAGAAAAACTGAATCACTGGTTGGCGCCTTATCCAGATCTTCATTCAACGAAAATTGTAGGGTTAATTCTGGCCGGCAATATTCCATTGGTTGGCTTCCATGATATCCTATCGGTACTGATTAGCGGCTTTACAGCAAAAATCAAAGTCTCATCGGACGATGCAGGATTGACAAGCTATGTGCTCAACCTTCTTAAACAAATTGCCCCATACTTTAATGATGCCTTTGAAATTGTTGACAAACTAAAAGATTTCGATCTGGTTATTGCAACAGGCTCTAACAATAGCTCCCGTTACTTTGATTACTATTTTGGCACCAAACCACATATTATTCGTGGCAATAGAAATAGTATTGCCGTTATCGGTGGCCAAGAATCTCCTAACCAGTTGGAATCACTGGGACACGACATCTTTGATTATTTTGGGTTGGGCTGTCGCTCTGTTTCAAAGCTATTTATTCCAAAAGATTACCCAATAGCACACTTCTTTGAAGGTATCGCTGCTTTTAACAGCATGACAGAGCATTTTAAATACAATAACAATTACGATTACAACAAATCCATCTATCTGATCAATGGCGAAAAGCATTTTGATAATGGTTTTTTATTGCTCAAAGAAGATGAGCGCACGGCTTCTCCCCTTGCCGTGGTTTATTACGAAACATACGAAACACTGGCTGAAGTTGAAAATAAACTCAAACTAGCCCAAGAAAATATCCAATGTATTGTATCAGAAATAGCATTAAATGTGCCATCGCCGGTATTTCATTTTGGAGAAAGCCAATGCCCTGCTTTAGATGATTTTGCTGATGGTGTGAATACACTGGATTTTTTATTCGCAAACCAATAAGCTTCCTTAAATTCATAGTAAATAAATTGCATTAAAAATACTAACTTTGAAATCATGTATATCATTAAAGTAAAAGGTGTCGCCAAAATCCCTGATTATGTTCAATTAAGAGATGATGCCTTCACCTTGCTGGCATATTTTAGAGTCGACCGCCCCGATAAATCACTCGATAAGATTGGATTAGGAGAAAAGGCAGAATATATCATGCAACTGGTTAAAGAAATGCCTTTTGGGCAAATTAAAAAATTAGAATTTTAGCTTCCATGATTGAAAATAAAGTAATTACATTAAAAAACGTTGATATCTTCCAACAAAAACATTTGGTATTGTCCAATGTCAATTTAAACATTGGTAAAGGAGAGTTTATTTATCTTATCGGCCAGTCCGGTAGTGGAAAAAGTAGTTTACTAAAAATCATTTACGGCGATTTATACATCGGCAATGGTGAGGGAATGATTGCGGGCTTTGATCTTAAAAAGCTGCACGAAAATGATGTTCCCTACCTGCGTAGAAAATTAGGTATTGTATTTCAGGATTTTCATCTTTTATCCGATAGAAGCATCGAGAAAAACCTCGAATTTGCACTGAAAGCAACAGGCTGGAAAGATAAGAAAATGATCGATAGCCGTATATTGGATGTACTGGAAAAGGTTGGGCTTCGTTCCAAACTTAAGAAAATGCCGCATGAACTTTCCGGCGGTGAACAACAGCGTATTGTAATTGCCCGCGCATTACTAAATAACCCCGAAATTATTCTGGCAGATGAGCCTACTGGTAACTTGGATCCTGCTACATCAGAAGAAATCGTCTTATTATTACGTGACATTGCCAATTCGGGAACAGCTATTTTAATGGCAACACACGATTATACCATCATCCGTAATATGCCATCCCGCATTATCAAAACCACCGATGGAGTATTACAGGACAATGTCAGTATCTAGACGGAAAACTGACATATAGAAATTGAGATTCCGACAAATTGTTAGGCTTTTTTAATAAAATCTGACAAGCTGTCGGAATTTTATTGTTTGGCAAAAACTTTGACAAACGAAGCATAGAGTAAATTTTTGAATCTAATTTTAGCATTGAAGATATGAATGAGCAAGATAATTATTACGATGAAGGTCAAGATCCAGTAGAAACAAATTCTTCTGAACAACAAGAACAGCCTGCTGATAATATAGCAGAAGAACTGTCTACTGAAGAGAAATTGGCTGCAGAATTGGCAGAGGCAAAGGATAAATACATTCGTCTTTCTGCTGAATTTGACAATTATAGAAAACGTACAAGTAAAGAACGTGTTGAATTGATTCAATCAGCGGGAAAAGATGTCATTAGTAAGCTATTACCTACACTAGATGATTTTGACAGAGCGTTAACAGCCATGGAAACAGCGACAGATGTTGAATCTGTAAAAACAGGAATGGATATTGTTAACAACAAATTCAGACAAACGTTATCGCAATTGGGGTTAAAGGAAATGGAAGCTACAGGCCAAGCCTTTGATCCTGAATTACAAGAAGCTATCACAGCAATTCCTGCACCCACAGCAGAATTAAAGAATAAAGTAGTGGACGTGATCGAAAAGGGGTACTACTTGGGTGACAAAGTGATCCGTCACGCAAAGGTAGTTATAGGTCAATAATATTAAGACGATGTCAAAAAGAGATTATTACGATATACTTGGTGTCTCGCGATCAGCGGACGAGAAGGAGATTAAATCAGCATATCGCAAATTGGCGATAAAATACCATCCGGATAAAAATCCTGGTGATCATGAAGCTGAGGAACAGTTTAAGGAAGCTGCTGAGGCATACGATATCTTGAGCAATCCACAAAAACGTCAACGTTATGACCAATTTGGCCATGCCGGTAATTCGGCAAGTGGTGGCTTTGGCGGTGGCGGCGGCATGAATATGGAAGACATATTCAGCCAATTTGGTGATATCTTTGGTGGAGGACATCCATTTGAAAGTTTCTTTGGCGGCGGTGGCGGCCAGCGTGGCGGCCGTCGGGTAGCTCGTGGAAGCAACTTACGCATAAAAGTTAAATTAACACTCGAAGAAATTGCCAAAGGCGTCGAGAAAAAGGTAAAGGTTAACAAACAAGTGGTCTGTCATTCTTGTGACGGATCTGGTGCTAAAGATAAATCTTCTTTTCATACCTGTAAAACCTGTGGGGGATCCGGATCAGTTAGAAGAGTAACAAATACCATCTTAGGACAAATGCAAACAACAAGCACTTGCCCTACTTGTAATGGTGAAGGCGTTGAAATTACAGCAAAATGTACAACTTGTAGAGGTGAAGGACTCGAACGCGGTGAGGAAACAATCGCAATCAATATTCCTGCAGGAGTAAGTGAAGGCATGCAACTTTCCATGAGTGGAAAAGGAAATGCTGCTCCGCGTGGTGGTGTTCCAGGAGATTTAATTATCCTGATCGAAGAAGTACAACACGAAAGTCTAAAACGTGACGGACTAAATGTAATCTATGATCTATACATTAATTTCGTCGATGCGACCTTAGGCACTAGCGTTGAAGTCCCTACAATAGATGGAAAAGCAAAAATCAAGATTGAGCCTGGTACACAGGGTGGTAAAATTTTACGGTTAAAAGGAAAAGGTATTCCTGAAGTCAACTCCTATCACAAAGGGGACCAACTTGTATACGTTAATATCTGGACACCAAAAGCCGTGTCTAACGAAGAAAAAGAATTATTGAACAAACTGAAAGAATCGCCAAACTTTAAACCTCAACCAGGTAAAAGTGAAAAATCATTCTTCGAGCGAATCAAAGAATATTTCGATTAAAACCGGTCTTTCAAATACAAAAAAAAGCCATTTGTCCGCTGTTGACAAATGGCTTTTTTTTATCTTCTTACTTAAAATTGACAATTAAAAACAAAAAGTCAGCTCAATATCATTATTGTTAAATAGAAACGATAAAAATAAAAATACATTAAATTTTAATCAATTGAACCACTATAATTTACAATAATGACAAAACATCTAGACAATCCAGTGACAAAATATCAAAATAAGATTTCGATATTTGACTAACAAATTTAAAAAGTCAGGAAGTAATTACTGGCAGATTAAAACAAACTATTAAATAAAAAAGACATGAAAAAAGTTTTACTAACATTGACTGCCATTGCAGGTTTAACAATAGCAGCACAAGCTCAAACTGAACAAGGAAAAATTATAGTTGGTGGTCAAGTTGGCTTCCAAACTTCTAAAGTTAAAGACACAGACTTCAAAAATAACTCATTCTCCATTAACCCAACAGTTGGTTACTTCATAAGCGACAACTTGGCAATTGGTACTGGAGTTGGTTACAACTGGAGCAAAGATGAGAGTGTTACGGACTTAAGCACAAAAAGAGATGCGTTCCAAGTTTCTCCATTCGTAAGAAAATACTCTGCTAATGGTCCATTAAGATTTTTTGCACAACTATCTGTGCCAATGTCTTGGGGAAAAACTACAGTTGAAACAAATAACATAAAAGCGGAATCAAAATTTGAAAACTACGGTGTTGAATTAGCTCCAGGTTTGGCATACTTCCCAACAAGCAAAGTTGGTATCGAGTTAAAAGTTAGAGGTTTATACTACAACTACAACAATAATAAAACAGCTGATAGATCAACAAATACATTTGGTTTAGACGCAAATTCATTAGCGCCAACTTTAGGTGTACAATTCCACTTCTAGTCAATAAGGCGTTTGACAATAGAAAAGGCTATAATTACTTATAGCCTTTTTTTATATGTCCACCTTTATCAATTATACCGTTTAACAATCCGGAGTTTGTGTGTATAACGATTCTGTTCAGCATTAAAAATACCTTCCGTATCCATCCGATCAACACGGACTTTCGCTGAGGCATGTATAATCGTATCACGATCCAGCATAATTCCTACATGAGTAATCCTTCCTTCGGCATTGTCAAAAAAAGCCAAATCCCCTACCCGTATTTCCGAAACAAAATCCACAGTTTGCCCCATCTCTGCCTGCTGATAAGCATCACGAGGCAAGGAAAGATCAAAACAGCTATAAATCAATTGGGAGAAACCGGAACAATCGATTCCCCATTGTGAACGCCCACCCCATAGATAAGGAGTGTCCTTATAACTCAAAGCCAATCGCGACACCTCAGTTTCAAATTGATTGCCGATAAACGGATTGATACTACCTTGATAGGTTAATCCCAATGGAAATAGATTGACAGTATTCTCTGCATCTAGGTAAAGCCTGGTTCCATGACAGAGCTGAAATTTTGCGGTATCAGTAAAAAGAACTCCCCCCTCCCTTCCAACGATAACTGGTGTTCCGGTCAGATAATGTTGCATATCCAAGTCGTTTAGTTCCTGAAACTGCCCGTTTTGAATCCAGCCTAAATAGTCCGTTTCCAACAGACGTATTGATGTCCAATCGGCCTGTTCATCAAGGATCTCAAAAAGTTCCCCAAACAATACCTGAGAAACCATCTCACTACGGTGTGCCTGTTCTAAACGTAACGGAACGAGAGCTAGTGTACAAATACCATATTTCATGTGCTAAACAAAACAAAATCGTCAAAAATGTGATTATATATTATATGACGAAGATAAATTAATTATAGTAGAAATGGAGAATACAAATTCAAAATTCAAAAGGATACTCGTCGCTATTGACGACGAACCATGCTCAGAAAAGGCTATACTATATGCCAAAGAAATGGCCGCGGTATTTGGAGCCTCCATAGCGCTTGTCACCGTTGTTCCCCCTACTTCTCCGGCCAGCTTTGGTGCCGACCCGCTATTAGGTCAGCAACCTATTATCGTTCCAGAAGTATCGGAAATGGAACAGGATAATGCACAAAAATATCTTGAGAAAATAAGCCGCGAATTTACAGGCGCAGGCGAAGTATATCTTTTTAATCGAATCGGATCCATCAAAGAAGAAATTCTGGCGGCGTCCCATGAGTGGTCTGCAGATCTTATTATTATGGGGACCAATGGACGGACGGGCTTTGATCACTTTATTTCAGGCTCTGTATCCGAATCAGTCATTCGTAAATCTACCTGCCCTGTACTCGTTGTTCCAAGTAAATGTGACTGATATTAAACGGTCCATATTTATAAAAAAGGCTATTTTTTCAATGGAAAAAATAGCCTTTTTTGCTTTTATTATATACAAATTACTTTTTAATCAATCGTGCCACAAACATACTATCCGCTTTCTCTTCATAACCTTTCAAATAGTCCATACGTTCTATTTCAAAACCAAAATTATCTACAATGTAATTGACAACATCTTCGTTTTCTGCTTTAAAAATAGAGCAGGTTATATAAATCAAAGGCTTGCCCGCTTTAACATGCCCCACCACATTACTTGCAATATTCTGTTGTAGTGCATTGAATTCGGCAATCTTAGCGACCCGAAACTGTCTAACCATTTCTGGTGTACGCCCCCAGGTTCCAGATCCAGTACAAGGCGCATCCAATAACACCCCGTCAAATCGTTCGCTCCCAAGAATTGCGAAGCTATCCTTGGTAAGATCGAGTATTTTTTTTCGGTAATGCTTTATTCCGGCACGGTCAAAACGTTCATCGAGATTTCGGAGAATACTCATGCGAACATCAGAAACCAAAAGATTAACAGATGGACAAGCATCCATCAACAAGAGCGATTTGCCACCCGAAGCCGCACATGCATCCCACCAGGATTCTCTTTCAGCGGGTTCCATATAATCCAAAGTGCGCTGCGAAGACAGATCCTGCACTTCTATAATCCCATCCAAGGCATCAAATCGCTGCAAGGATGTTCCATTATTCAAGGCGATAGTCTGATCGCTAATCAGGGAATAAGGAATCTGATTGTTATCCAAAATAGCGCACACGACCTTTGTCTTCCCGCGTTTCACCCGAATATATAAGTTGGGCTGGATCAACTGGCTCTCTAAAAATTGTACCAAGTCAACCTCTTCAGAAATATAATCCGCAAAAGGAAAGATATCATTCGGATTAAAAACACCCTCAGACGTCAGAAATGCAATTTTATCTTTCAGCGGCAGATGGAGTTTATCGCTATAGGAAGGCTCAAAAAGGGCCACCAAAGGGCTTTCCTGTTCACATAGAAATTCCGCAAGCACCAATCTACGCTGTTGTGACAACTGCGAAGCCGCCATTCCCAGACGAAAATAATTATAACATAAACGGGAGGTAGACTTCCGATCAGAAGATCCCATTTGCTTGTTCAACTTAAAAAAAGTAGTCAAATAACGCGAAAATGGTTGATCAGCTTCAAAACCATCCATTGCCCGCTCAAAATTACGTATTTGCTGATGAACACGTCTTTCACTGAATTCAGCCATTCAAAGATTATTTTCTTTCAAATTTTTTGTTGTGATAAACCATTATACCCAAAGCTCTATTAGCATAGCCCCATTTTGGATAAAACTCAAATTTGTAATCGCTATTCAATCCCGAAAACTTATCTTGCGTCATTCGGCTAACATAATCCACGCCATATTTATGAATTAATCGACCGAAATACAATGCCGCATCATAACCTTTATAAGAAAACTCAGACGGGTCTACTTTATAAGCCGATTTATAATTTCCAATAAATTTCCGGGTATCACTATCCCCCTCATTCACCAAGTTGGAAGAGGTAATAGTAAGTCCATAGAAATCCATATTTTCGAAATTCTCAAACGAAAGCTTAGCCATATTTGGATGTCCATATAATTTAAATTGATTACCTGGATTCAAAAAGCGTTCGTCCATATTATCCAATAGGGCTTTCACAAGATTCTTATTGGCGGTACCACTTACAATATGATTTGAACCGGTCAATACAAGATTATTATCCAGTTCGGCAAGATTATAAACCGTTTTTACTTTTGCCTGTGCATTAGCCTTTGAAATTTCGCTAACAAAATTGACTAGAAACTGTTTGCTTTCATCGTCACCGGCATCGTATACCAGGATCTGATCACCTGTATAGTACTGATCAGCAACAAATTTTGCTAATGTTTCTGCGTGTGTACGAATAGAAGGTGTGATGGAGACCAAATTGGGTAGGCTAAATTCAGAAGCCATAGTCGCCGCCAACGGAGAAACTTGTAGCACATTCTTATTTGCAAATGTTTGCCCAAAGCTTTTTATCTCACGCGGATATACCGGACCGACCACAAGTACGGCATCTTTGACATTCGCCGAAGTCCCTAAAGTCGCATTGTAGGCAACATTGTCTCGAGAATCAATTACCTGTAGATCAAATAAAGCACCCTCTTTGGCAATTTTGTCAAGGCCCAATTGAAATCCCTGATAAAAATCAAGAGCCAAGGAAGAACGCTCCACATCTTCTTTTGTAATCGTCCCCGCAATACCACTTAACTCGAACGGTAATAGCAAGGCGATGCGATTATTTTTCACAGCATGGCCGTTGACATCCTGGATATCCCCCACTTTGGCAATGGTCTTATCTTTGTCAACTGCTGGCTTAGTCACAGCAGTTTGCTGTTCGCCTTGACCAGAGGAAGGCGAACGCAATACTGTGCTTTTTTTGGTTGTGCAGCTTGCAAGACATAATGCTACAAGTGCCGCAACCCATATTTTATTCCCACTCAATTGTAGCGGGCGGTTTTGAACTGATATCATATACAACTCTGTTTATTCCTTTCACATGGTTGATAATTTCATTTGAAATTTTTGCCAACAGGTCATATGGTAAATGTATCCAATCCGCAGTCATTCCATCAAGAGAACCAACTGCACGTAAGCTAACAACATGCTCGTAAGTACGCTCGTCACCCATTACGCCTACAGAACGCACTGGCAAGAAAATTGTACCAGCTTGCCATACTTTATCGTACCAGCCAGCTTCCTTCAGATTATTGATAAAGATCGCATCAGCTTCTTGTACAATACGTACACGCTCAGGTGTAATATCACCTAAAATACGAATTGCCAAACCTGGTCCAGGGAAGGGATGTCTGCCTAAAATTGCCTGATCCACTTCTAAAGCCTTTCCTACTCTTCTTACTTCATCTTTAAACAACGTTTTAAGTGGTTCTACGACTTTCAATTTCATGAAATCAGGTAAACCACCAACGTTATGGTGCGATTTGATTGTTGCTGAAGGTCCTTTCACTGAAACCGACTCGATAATATCTGGGTAAATTGTTCCTTGTCCCAACCATTTCGCTTCAATTCCTTCAGGTAATTCCTTTTGGATTTCTTTTGCAGCTTCATCAAAAACATCAATAAATGAATTACCAATGATTTTGCGTTTCTCTTCTGGTTCAGAAACCCCAGCTAATCTACCATAAAATAAATCCTTGGCATTTATTCCTTTAATATTTAGCCCCATATTTTTGTAAGAATCCAACACCTGCTCGTATTCATCTTTACGAAGCAGACCATGATCTACGAAAATACAATGTAATTTTTTTCCGATTGCTTGGTGCAACAATACTGCTGCTACTGTCGAATCTACTCCTCCCGACAGAGCCATGATAACGTGATCGTCACCCAATTGCTCTTTCAAAGAGGATACTGTTGTTTCAACAAATGCGTCTGGTGTCCAATCCTGTGCACAACCACAAATGTTTACAACGAAGTTTTTCAATAAGATAGCCCCATCAGTACTATGTGTTACTTCCGGGTGGAATTGTATACCATAGGTACGGGTGCCTTTTACTTGATAAGCAGCAACACGAACTTTATCTGTACTTGCTATAATATCAAAATTTGCAGGAACTTCTTTGATAGTGTCTCCATGAGACATCCATACCTGCGATTGAGTTGGTACTCCTGCCAATAATTCATTCTCACTATTGACAAACTGCAGATTTGCACGACCATATTCGCGGATTTCAGAAGGTAACACTTCACCACCTGATTTTTGAGCAATGTATTGTGCTCCGTAACAAACTCCTAAAAGTGGGAAACGATCCTGAATAGCGACAAAATCAATTTGCGGTGCATCTTCTTGTCTAACAGAATAAGGACTTCCTGAAAAGATAACACCTTTTACGGAGTCATCAAAATCTGGCAATTTATTGAACGGGTGTATCTCACAATACACATTTAGTTCTCTGACACGTCTAGCGATCAACTGTGTGTATTGAGACCCGAAGTCTAGAATTATAATTTTTTCTGGCATGCTGCAAAGGTAAGTATTACGAATGAATTATTAAATGTCAAATCAGGAAATAATGCCTGCTTTTAACAGTTCTACTTCCATTTCTTTCTGTAGAATTAGGGCTTCCTCTCGTGCTCTTTCAGCGAAGTCACGTCCTTTTGAAGCATAGATAATTCCCCTTGTGCTGTTTACTAAAAGCCCACAATCTTTGTTCATACCAAATTTACAAACATCTTCAAGCGAACCTCCTTGCGCCCCCACTCCTGGAACCAATAAAAAATGGTCTGGTGCATGTTCCCTAATTTTGATAAAGCCCTCTCCGCGTGTTGCTCCGACAACATACATCAAATTGTCAGGTGTCCCCCAGGTATTGACTTTATCGATCACCTGTTCGAACAATTGCAGCCCTTCTTTGTTTTCAAAATTTTGAAAGTCCAAGCTACCCTCATTCGATGTCAAAGCAAGTACGATTGCCCATTTATCGTTAAAATCCAAAAATGGAGTCACCGAGTCCTTCCCCATATAAGGTGCGATTGTAATACTATCAAAGCCAAGACCAGACGTCTTTTCATCAAAAAATGCCATCGCATAACGTCCCGACGTATTGCCAATATCCCCCCTTTTTGCGTCAGCAATACTGAAACAATCCTTTGGTAACGCAGCCCAGGTTTTTTGAAGCGATTGCCAGCCTTTAATTCCATAACATTCATAAAATGCAATATTGGGCTTATAGGCAACACATAAATCAGCTGTTGCATCTATGATAGCCTTATTGAAGCTATAGATCGGATCCTCATCATCCAAGAGATGCTCCGGGATTTTGGTGAGGTCTGTGTCTAATCCGACACATAAAAATGAGCGTTTCGCTTTTATTTGATGAATAAGTTCTGCTCTTGTCATGCTATATTTAGAGATCTTAAAAATTATTTATTGATTAAATCTTGAATAAATTTACCTACATCAGGGCTTGAATAATCCGCCATACCTTCATGCCGAGTCGCTACCTTACCCGCTTTGTCCAATATTACCGTTGAAGGAATTGAACCCGAGAGCCACTCCTTTGGAATATCACTATTTGGAAAACTAATCGGCAAAGTCAGCTGCTGTTCCTTCATAAAAGCCTCTGCTTTTGCTTTGTTGCCTTCTATCTCCACAATCAAAAACACCATATTTGCGTTATCTTTATAGCGATCATAGAGTACATTGATCGAAGGCATTTCTGCGCGACAAGGTGCACACCACGTTGCCCAAAAATTAATAAACACCACTTTTCCCTTCAAATCCGCCACCTTGACTGTTTCTCCCAGCGAGTTGACAAAGGAGACATGACTGAATGCGCCCCCTGGAGCCACCCTATCGGAATCTTTAGAAGCTGAATTAAGCTCCAGTTTAGGTTTGAAAAAACCCATTTTCATCAAAAATTGCTGAAAATAACTTCTACTTGTTGGCCAGATCAACAAACCGATAAGCAATACAAATACAACGTTTCCGATTATCTTTTTTGTCTTCGGACTCATAGGTAATCCCGCTATTAAGAATCAAACTTATCCAACAGCTTCAACAAGGTCGCAAAATCCTTTGGATAAGGTGCCTCAAAAGCCATCTTAACTCCGTTCAACTCAAATTCAACATGTTTTGAATGTAGTGCAAAACGCTTCATAATGGGTTGTTCCTCTTCATCTTTGGATAATGTATATCCCCTTTTCTTGATTTGGGACAAATACACAGGTTTACCGCGATACATGTCATCCCCCACAATAGCGGCATGTTGTGTCGCTAGGTGAATACGGATTTGGTGCATGCGTCCTGTAATGGGTTTACATTCCACTAAGGTATAGTTCTTGTAGTATTTGATCGAATTGAAGATGGTCTCTGCCGGTTTGCCGTTTGCACGATCAATAGATACATTTTTATTGCCTTGGTTCAAGATGGGCAAATCGACAAGCAAATCCTGAAAAGTATGTGTACCACCTATGATTGCATGATAAATCTTATTCACTTTTCTTTTTTCAAATGCAATGGAAATTGTACGGTATGTTTCTGGATTTTTTGCAATTAATAAAATACCCGAGGTCTCTTTATCCAGGCGGTGGCATACCTGTGCATCAGGATGATATTTCTTCGCCAAGCGAAGAATATTGACCTCCCCACCCTCACGTTCATCTAAAGAAGCGATAAACGGCGGTTTATTGATAACAATCAAATTTTCATCCTCATGGATGATTAATTCTGAAAATTTGGGGAATTTAAATAGACGAGTCTCATTTTGTATCATTCTGCAAAAATACAAAACACAAGGCAGAATATTGGTCAATGTATGATAAAAAGCTTACTTTTGAACACACAATATAAGTTAAGATGTCTGTAAACAAAGAAATGAAACGAGTAAGCACAGCAATGCTGCAAGCCATGAAAGAACGTCAGGAAAAGATTTCTATGCTTACAAGCTATGATTACTCCATGGCCAAAATGGTAGATCAAGCTGGTGTTGACGTTATTTTGATTGGAGATTCCGCTGCCAACGTATTTGCTGGCTACGAAACCACCTTGCCTATCACCCTAGATAATATGATCTACCATGCCGCTGCCGTTGCTAGGGGTACCGAACGTGCCATGGTATTAGCAGATTTGCCATTTGGATCTTATCAGGGCTCTGCTAATGAGGCTTACAATGCAGCTGTACGCATGATGAAAGAATCGGGTGCGCACGCATTGAAACTAGAGGGAGGACTTGAAATCATTGAAAACATCAAAAAAATCATTGCCGGAGGCATCCCTGTATGTGGACACCTGGGCTTGACTCCCCAATCCATCAATAAATTTGGAAATTTTGGTGTGCGGGCAAAAGAAGAACAAGAAGCCGCTAAACTCATCGAAGATGCACTCGCTTTGCAGGAGGCGGGCTGTTTTGCAATTGTTCTGGAAAAGATACCGGCAAAATTAGCTAAAACAGTAACCGAAAAACTAGTGATTCCAACAGTGGGTATTGGGGCTGGGCCGGATTGCGATGGACAAGTCCTTGTGATTAACGATATGCTTGGAATGAATGCCGACTTCAAACCAAAATTTATGCGTCATTTCGCTAATTTGCACGAACAAATCACAACAGCAGTAGGAAATTATGTGGCCGAAGTAAAAGCGGTACAATACCCGAACGAAGACGAACAATACTAGAAGAAAAATATGCGGTTTTTGATCATTGGGCTTATTGTTCTTATTGCTTATCTGATGATACGCAAAAAATTCAATCTATTTGGGTTTACCGAGGATATGTCCAGAAATTTAAAATCAGGTTTTCAGTTGATTGAAGCTTCATCTCCAGTCATCCAGGCAAATCTAAAGAAGAGCGTTTCCAATGCCGTTATGGGGGTTATCCTCATTTTGATCACCATTTTGCTGTTCATGAAGATAAAAATTGTCCTGTTCCTGCTTCCGATTGCCTTTTTCTTGTTGGGCTATCTCTTTCTGTTCAACAACCACTTTAGTAAGCTCAAAAGCCAACAAATATGGTACAATGCCAAAACCAATGAGGTTTTTATTGAACAGCTAAAAGGAGAAAATTATGCTTTTAACATTTTTAAGGACATAGAAGCCGTTCAGAAGATCGAATCAATTCAAACGACCAAAGGTTTATTATATGGCTACTACCGTATCAAGTTAAAGAACAAAATATTGGAAATCCCTTATTTAGTCGCTGAAAACAGGCCCGTCAATAATTTATTTTTCGACACGATTAATCAAAACTTCAATGTAGCTATTCAAAAACGTATTTTTCCAATTATTTAAAAATGAACAGGTTGAACATCCGAAAAGAAAGTGTTATATTTAGGTAATCAATATAATTTGTTAAAACCAAAATATTTTACACTATGGGAAAAGGTGATATCAAGACCAGAAGAGGAAAAATATCAAATGGTTCTTTTGGAAAAAGAAGACCACATGTATCGAAAGCTGCCATCAAGCCAAAAGTAAAAAATGAGGCTTCAACAGAAGTGGAACAAAAAGCAAAATCAAAAAAATAGTAATCAATAAAGCTAGAAACTTATTTCTGGCTTTTTTTATTTCCAATCGTTCCCGCTACGTCCATTTCGATGCCCGTTTCGATGTTCATTTGCAAAGTTTTGGTCGTATTGTAAAATCCTTTTGACAACTGATATCCTCATAATAATAAACCTATATTTACCCGTTAAATGTAAAAAGTACATAAGAGACTATATCGTATGAATAAAAAATCGATCATTTACCTCCTTTTGGCTTGTGCTGTGTTTGGAGGTGGATACTTTCTGATAACTGCTAAAAAAGACAAAAAAGAAGCTGATAAGCCCAATGGGAAAAAAGATATGCCAGTCCCCGCACAGGCTATTATTGCCAAATCTTCCGTCGCCGATCGATCCATTAATCTCTCGGGAAGCATTGACGCAGAAGAGCAGGTTGAAATCAGAAGTGAAGTAAGTGGTCGAATCACCAAAATCTATTTCTCCGAAGGGCAGCGCATCAAACAGGGCGAACCCTTGATCAAGATTGATGATATTGAACTTCAGGCACAATTAAGACAAGCACAAACAACAAACCAGCTGAATGCCGAAAATGAACGTCGGGCCAAACTGCTGCTGCAAAAAGGAGCAATCAGTCAGGAAGAGTTTGATATAGCCAGTGCAGCTTTAAAAACCTCCTTAGCACAGATCCAGTTGATTCAGGCACAAATATCCAAAACAACCATCCGCGCCCCTTTTAGTGGCATGATTGGACTTCGGAATATTTCCGTAGGTGCCATTGTCTCATCCAGTACCCTGATTACAAACTTAGTGAAGGACAATCTTGTCAAAATTACCTTTGCAGTTCCCGAAAAATACAGCAATATTGTTAAAATAAACATGCCCATTGAGTTCAGCGTAGCCAACGACCCAACCGTCATAAAAGCAAACATTTACGCCGTTGAACCGCAAGTATCACTTAACACCAGAACACTCACCGTCCGCGCCAGAGCAACGAACGATCAGGGCAAATTGAAAGTCGGATCCTTTGTCAATGTGATTGTGCCGATCGAAGTGGAAAACGATGCGATATCCATTCCAACAGAAGCCATTGTTCCCGTACAGGATGGAAAAAAGGTCTTTGTATTACAACATGGCCTTGCCAAGGAAGTGAAGGTTGAAACAGGTGCGCGTACCGACAAAGACATCGTCATTCTATCTGGCATCAGTGCCGGTGACACCGTTTTAACCACGGGCGTTCTGTCGTTAAAAGATGGAGCAAAAGTTAAGGTATCATTAGCTAACTAGTTGTACATGAATTTATCTGCAGTTTTTATTAAACGTCCTGTTTTAACTATTGTCGTCAATATTACCATCATATTGTTTGGCTATATTGGTTTTAGTTTTCTAGGCGTACGCGAATACCCCTCTATTGACCCAGCGATTGTTTCCGTCAGAACAAACTATGCCGGTGCCAATCCAGATATCATTGAATCTCAGATTACCGAGCCGCTAGAAAAGGCCATAAACTCGATCGATGGTATCCGCAACATCTCTTCTTCGAGCAATCAAGGATCCAGTAATATCACCATTGAGTTTGACTTAAAAAAGAACCTTGAGGAAGCCGCAAATGATGTCCGGGATAAAGTATCCCAAGCCGTGCGAAGCCTACCACAGGATATTGATGCCCCACCAGTGGTATCCAAAGCCGATGCGGACTCCGATCCTATTATTACATTGACATTGCAAAGTGAGACGCGCGATAAACTTTCGCTGAGCGACTACGCCGAAAATGTGATTTCCGAAAGGTTGCAAACCATCCCCGGTGTCAGCAGCACACAGATCTATGGTCAAAAACGTTACGCCATGCGTCTATGGCTCAACCCCGACCGTATGGCTGCTTATGGTATCACGGCTTCGGATATTCGTACAGCATTGAATAGCCAGAATGTTGAATTACCTTCGGGGAAAATTGTCGGAAACACAACCGAGCTCACCGTAAAAACCGTCGGTAACCTGTCTACTCCTGAGCAATTCAATAACATCATTTTAAAGGCTGATAGCAGCCGTATCGTCAAGTTTATCGATATTGGCCGGGCAGAAATAGATGCTGAAAATCTCGAAACAAAAATGGTCAGTAACGGTAAACAGCTGGTCGGTATTGCCATTATTCCGCAGCCCGGAACAAATTACCTCGATATTGCCAACAATTTCTATAAAATGCTCGATCAGATCAAAGAAGATTTGCCCCAGGATATTATACTCAACATCGCTTCTGATAATACGACATTCATCAAAAAATCTGTTGAGGAAGTCGCCGAGACACTCCTGATTTCGATCATTCTGGTCACCCTGATTATCTATTTTTTCTTCCGCGACTGGGGTATCGCACTACGTCCTCTATTGGATATTCCCGTATCCTTGATCGCGACATTCTTTATTATGTATATTTTCGGATTTTCCATCAATGTACTGACGCTGCTCGCTATTGTACTCGCGACGGGGCTTGTCGTCGACGACGGTATCGTTGTTACCGAAAATATCTTCAAGAAAGTTGAAGAGGGAATGTCCCCTATTGAGGCGGCCCTGAAAGGGTCGAAGGAAATATTCTTCGCTGTTATTTCCATTTCAATCACACTTGCAGCCGTATTCTTACCCGTTATATTTCTTCAGGGTTTTGTGGGACGGCTTTTCCGGGAGTTTGGTGTCGTCATCGCCTCGGCCGTATTGGTTTCCGCATTTGTTTCCCTCACCCTCACGCCGATGCTCAACGCCTATCTGATCAAAGGCGGTGGACACAAGAAGACAAAATTTTACGATTGGACAGAACCCATGTTCGTTAAAATGAATAAAGGTTATGCCAATGCGCTGGAAAAATTCATGAAATTCAAATGGATCAGCTTTCCAATTCTGATCCTATGTTTTGTGATTATTGGCATCCTTTTCTCCTCCATTAAAAAAGAAACGGCACCTTATGATGACAGAAGCAGCATCTCTGTCAATGTGACGGGCCCTGAAGGTGCCACTTATGAATACATGGACCGATACATGCAAGATCTGGATAAATTAGTCTATGACTCCATTCCCGAAAACAAAATCAGTTTAAATATTACCTCTCCGGGTTTCGGCGCAAGCTCAGTCAACTCCGGACGTATACGGATGACACTGGTAGATCCTGAAGAACGTAAAAAGTCTCAGGATGATATTGCAAAAGAACTGACCAAATGGACAAAAAAATACGATGGTGTCCGCGTCAATGTTTCGCAAACGCCAACGATATCCATGAATCGCAGAGGTGGATTACCTGTTCAGTACATTATCCAGGCACAAAATTTTGAAAAACTTCAGGAAAAGATACCCGAATTTATGAATGAGGTCAACAGCGATCCCGCATTCTCCACAACGGACATCAACCTGAAGTTCAACAAACCCGAACTGCATGTCGAAATTGATCGTCTGAAAGCCCTCAGTCTGGGCGTTTCTGTACTTGACGTTTCGCAGTCCCTCCAATTATTACTAAGCGGCCAACGTTTCGCTTATTTTATGCGTGATGGCAAACAATATCAGGTCATAGGCCAGGTTGAAAACGACCGTAGAGCCACACCTACAGACCTTGCGTCAATTTACGTGCGAAATAACCTCGGACAGCTTATCCAGTTAGACAACGTTGTAAGCGTTAAGGAAGAGAGCAGTCCACCCCAACTCTACCACAATAACCGCTACATGTCGGCTACAGTTTCAGCCGGTTTGGCGCCGGGCATGAGTATGAGTGACGGCATTGCAGCAATGGATCGCATAAAAGAAAAGGTACTCGATCAGAGTTTCACCACCGACCTCAGTGGCGAATCACGTGACTTCGTTGAGAGTAGTTCCAATACACTATTTGCCTTTGGCCTTGCTTTGTTGCTCATCTACCTGATCTTAGCGGCCCAATTTGAAAGCTTCCTCGACCCATTTATCATTATCCTTACGGTACCCATGGCCGTTGCCGGAGCACTGATAAGTCTATGGTTATTTGATCAAACCTGGAATATATTCAGCCAAATTGGAACGATTATGCTCATTGGTCTCGTGACCAAAAATGGTATCTTGATTGTTGAGTTTGCCAACCAGATGCGCGAAGAGGGAATGGAAAAATTTGAGGCAATTATGCACTCTGCCGAATCACGCCTCAGACCGATCTTAATGACAAGTCTAGCCATTGCCTTGGGCGCATTACCGATTGCCATGTCACTTGGAGCTGCTTCAACGAGTAGAATTGGTATGGGGGTTGTTATCGTTGGTGGTACAATATTCTCCCTTATCCTAACCTTGTTCATTATCCCGGCAATCTATTACATGTGGTCAAGACAAAAAAAGCATAGACCTGAATTTGATAACATTAAAAGCTACGAATAATAAAGACATGAAGAGAAATTTCATCCTACTAGTATTACTTTACTCCATCATGTTTCAAGCTCGTGCACAAGAGATACTGACCTTGGAAGATGCGCTAAAAACAACGTTGAGCAATAACTTCAATATTCTTTTGGCTAAAAATGACAATAACATCGATATGGAGAATACCAGTCTGGGAAGCGCCGGTATGCTTCCAGCGGTAACTGGAACGTTCAATAGAAGCAACTCCATCCAGAATTCAAGGCAGGTCAGAGCAGATGGTCAAATACAGCAAATTTCCAATGCCAAAAATGATAACATGTCTTATGGAGTTAACCTAAACTGGACGATATTCGATGGATTGGGCATGTTCGCCCGTCGCGACCGCTTCAAAGAAATACAACGTCAAGGGGAAGCGGAGATTAAATATCAAGTGATTACCCAGCTCAGCGAAGTCATGGCTACCTACTACAATCTGGTGCAGCAAAAGCGCCTGATAAATGCCCTAGATACAACCATCACCTTATCGAGATACCGTGTCACGCTTGCCGAAAATCGCCTAGAGATCGGAAAAGGCTCCAAGCTTGACCTCCTGAATGCAAAAGTCGATTTAAATACCGATCAGACAAACTTACTCAGACAACAGGAAAGCTTCAAAAATACCAAGACTTACCTCAATCAGCTGATGACGCGCGACTTGAGCCTAGATTTTCAAATTGAAGACGACATGAAACTTGATACGGATCTTAAACTTGGTAATCTGATCGAAATTGCCGATCGACAAAATCCGCAAATTCAGCTTGCCATCATCAACAATCGGGTGGCCGAGCTCAACTTAAAAGCAGTTAAGGCCGAACGTTATCCAAAAATTGGCCTAAATAGTGGGTACAATTGGAACGAATCCCACTCCTCCCTCGGTTTCTCGACAGAAAACAAAAATAGAGGTCTTACCTACGGCGTATCGGCTTCCCTTAATATTTTCAATGGATTTCTGCAAAATAGAAACGAACGGATTGCCAAATTTCAGATTAAAGGCTCCGAGCTACAGATACAGCAGCAAAAACAAGATATCCAGGCTCAGGTCAGAACCCTATTCCAAACCTACATCACCAATATGGAGCTGGCTAATGTAGAACGGAAAAATGAGGAGCTGGCAAAAGAAAATTTAAACATCACGATGGATAAATTCCGTATCGGTACCATCACAACCTTAGAAGTAAGAACAGCGCAGTTAAACTACATCAATGTAATGACACGTAGCTATACAGCACAATATGATGCGAAGGTATCCGAGATACGCCTAAAAGAATTAACAGGCGAAACGTATTAGAAATTTCTTTTTGCAAGAGGCCCTCTTAGAAAGGAACACTATCTGATGCGCTTCTTAACAGCATCTATTATTAAAAGCGAAAGGCTCCTTAACTAAATAAGGAGCCTTTCTTTGTCTATTTAATAGTCAATTGCTATAATAGATTTCAGCGGTATTAAAACGCCACTTTTAATCTGAATATATCTATCGGTTAACGACCATACAGTGGTCTCGATACGCTTTGGTCCGGAATCAGTCTCAAAGGCGATTTCAGTTTTGGATTTAAACTCATTTCCCAACCGAAGTGCCCCTTTCAATTTATCCATAAAAGTCGCTGTCTTATCTTCACTCGCCGGGATAAATTTAAATTGAGGAATTTCCTCTTTAGCTATTAGTTCTCCAACCATAATACTAGCATTTAATGTGTAAATTATTGTTTTGCGCTATGCTACTTTTATAACGCTTTAAAGCCAATCTTATTTTATCTCTTTCTGCCATTGGCTTATTTAAATCTACCGATTCCCATGATAAAAATCAATTAAATCCTTGAAAACTATCATTTATTTTACAATAAAAAAACGATTGTACTTTGGACACACTGCTCCGCTTTGAGGGTTACCAGCAAGCCCAACAGGCATTTATAACGAGATATCTAAATATAGTGTCATTTCATTTTGAATTTATAGCCAAAATCATTCATATTGCCTATTTTTGATCAAAACAATATGTAAATGGAAAAATCTGTTTTTGAAAAAGAGTGGGAAATTTATTTCACACAATGCTATTCTAACGGCCGTATTCGTTTCTCCGATTTATCCAATATCCTGCAGCTTACCGCGGGAGAACATGCCAATGCTGTCGGATTCGGTTTTAAAGAAATGGCCAAACATAACCAAACCTGGGTACTTAGCCGCATACGCATAGAGATTGCACGCTTGCCCAAATGGATGGACCATGTCAAGGTAAAAACTTGGGTTCAAGAATTAGAGGGCGCACGCTCAACGCGGAATTTCGAAATTACAGTCAATGGACAGATCTATGTTACTGCAACCAGTTATTGGGCTGTTATCAATACCGTGAAAAGGAGCTCTGAAACACTCGCAATTTCCACTGAAGATTTTACCACCTATCCTGATCGCCCGGCAACACAACAGCCATTTTCAAAATTGAATATTTCCCAGACCGTCAAAAATATTGATGAATATAGCGTTAGGCTTTCTGACCTGGACATTGTCAATCACGCCAACAATGTAAAATACCTGGATTGGTGTATGGACAGATTGCCCATTGAGCTGGTATTGACCAATCAGATCAGATCCTTAGAGATGAATTACCTGCGTGAATTACGCTATAATGATACCGTTGAAATTAACGGCGATGCAACAGATCAAGGTTACTTTATGACGGTTACTAAACAGCAACGAATCCACTTTGCTTTGGCTATAAAAACAAAATAAAAAAGGGAGGCTTTGGGCCTCCCTTTTATTTTACATATAGCATAATGTTATGCAAATGCCTTATCTCCTTTTTTGTAAGGAAGGTTACCATCAAATCTTCCTGGGATCTTCACAAAACGCAAAGCTTTTGTACAACCCAGCTCTGAGTTAAAGAAACCAGTCAATGTCAACTGTTTGAACATCGTGAACCAGTGTGGTGGATCGTTCTCAACATAATTGTACAATTGATTTTGTTTTTCTTTATTTTTCTCCAGAATATCTTTTTGATCTTCAGCTTGCTTTTTATTAAACTCGTTTGCTTCTTTATCCAAAGCAGCGGCAACAGCTGTTCTGTCTTCAGCAGAAAGCTCCAGGAATGGTTTTCCTTTCACCTCTTTTGCTTTATCATCTAAGCTCCCAAAACCAGTTAAAAATGCTTTTTGTTGCTTCTCCGTATAACAATCGCGAACCATGACCGGAATAAAACTTCCTACCCCTGCTTCTTTCGCACCCGGAGTTGCGGTAGCTGGTAAAATTGCTTCAGCCAAGTCACCTAATAAATCAGTTGTCTTCGCTTCAAACAAGGCTTGTACATCTTTTGTTGCTGAGCGTGTACAACCTTCCAAAAATAAATTAGCGCCGATAACGGTACCTCCTAAAATTAAGGCAACTCGTTGTAATGCTTCTCTTCTATTCATACTACTAAATATCTTAATTTTAGAAATTATATTTCATTTCCCAACCTTGTCTGTAATTACGTTTTACATATTGATTGACGTTATCAAAATTGGTGACACGCATGTTATCGTTATCCCACAACAATTTTAAGTTACGTCCAGGGTATTTACCATCAATACGTAAATCAGCACCTCTGATTGCCAGGTTAGCCATTAATAAAGCTTCTGTCAACGGACCTGCTATTTCAAAAGGTGAACTCACTTCTTTCTTGCCGTATCCAGCCTGACAAGCTTCAACCCATTGTGCATAGTGTCCGCCTTCTTGTCCTTGAACACGGGCATATTTCTGTGCCACCTGTTCTTTTCTTGAAGTCGGCAACAAGCGTGCATTCTGGCCGTAAGTATCAGCAAGGATTTTACCTTTTGTACCAACAAGTAAGATACCATTACCACCGTCACCAAAAATTTCGTTTGGACCTAATTCATCTGGACGGGCAGGCTGAATACCACCATCCATCCAATGTAACGTAACAGGACCATTTGTACGCGGCGTTTTAGGGAAAGTTAATGTCGCATGGCTCGATGGAGGGCAACTTTCAGGGAAATATCCCCGTTTGAACTCATCCACATACACCGATCCTACAGTTGCCTGTACATCTTGTACATAAGTCAATCCTAAAGTACTGAAAGGAACTTCCAACAAGTGGCAGCCCATATCGCCCAATGCACCAGTACCGTAATCCCACCAGCCGCGCCAGTTGAAAGGCACCAATTTGTCAACATACTCTTTATGTGGCGCTGTACCTAACCAAAGGTCCCAATCCAATTCTTTTGGAATTTCAGCTTTACCTGTAGGCCATGCAATACCTGAAGGCCATACCGGACGATCTGTCCAACAATATACCGTATGTACATCACCGATCAGACCTGCTTCGTACCATTCACGTACAAAACGTGGTCCATCATTTGATGCACCTTGATTTCCCATTTGGGTAACAACCTTATATTTCTTAGCTGCATGCGTCAATGCTCTCGCTTCCCATACATCGTGAGTCAACGGTTTTTGAACGTACACGTGTTTACCCAATTGCATAGCTGCAAGCGCTTGAATCGCATGTTGATGATCTGGAGTTGATACAGAAACGGCTTCTATACGTTTGTGCTCCTTATCCAACATCTCACGGTAGTCTTTGTAATATTTTGCTTTCGGGTAACGTTTCAACGCACCAGCTGCACGACGGTCGTCCACATCACACAAGAAAGCTAGATCTGCCTTTCCTGAATCATGGAATGCATTGATGTCACTAAAACCTTTACCCCCTACACCAATACCTGCTACTTGCAATTTGTCACTTGGAGCTGTAAAGCCATTTCCGCCCAATACATGGCGAGGGACGATCATAAAAGCCGCAGCAGCTGTTGCCGCGCTCTTTATAAAACCTCTTCTACTCGTCTTATTTGAGTTATTTTCCATTGTTATCAATCTTTAGCTATTAGATGTTACCTTTTTTCAATTCGCTCACTGCGAAATCAACCGCACGAGCAGTAAGTGCCATATACGTTAATGAAGGGTTGACACAACCTGCAGAAGTCATACAAGCACCATCCGTTACGAAAACATTCAATGCATCCCAAACTTGGTTGTTACCATTTAATACCGAAGTTTTCGGATCACGTCCCATACGGGCAGTTCCCATTTCGTGGATACCTTGGCCCAGACCATATACGTTATCGTACGTATACGTATCTTTTACGCCAATGCTTTCCAACATTTCCTTCATTTCATTTTGCATGTCACCACGCATCTTCAATTCATTATCCTTGATCTCAGCGTCAAAAGACAATACAGGTAAACCCCATTTATCTTTTTTGGACTTGTCAAGTGTAATTTTATTTTCGTGATATGGCAAGGTTTCTCCAAAGGCTGTAAAGCCAACCGTCCAGTCGCCTGGCTCACAGATCGCATCTTTCCAAGCGCCACCTACTTCCATCTCTGCTACTGCACCAGACCAGCGTCCACGACCTGCAGCACCTTGGTAGCCAAATCCACGTACATAGTCGCGTTTTTTGGTATCACCTTCGACGTTTACAAAACGTGGTACATACAAACCTGTCGGTCTACGTCCAAATACATAGCTATCTAAATAGCCTTCCAACTTACCACCAGCACCACAACGGAAATGGTGATCCATCAAATTGTGGCCCAATTCACCGCTGCTACTTCCTAAACCACCTTCCCAAACATCTGTAGCTGAGTTCATCAATACCCAAGTCGAGTTCAATGCAGATGCACAAACAAAAATTACTTTAGCGAAAAACTCATAAGTTTGATTTGTTTCAGCATCTACAATCTCAACGCCTTTTGCCTTTTTCGTGTTTTTATCGTAGATAATTTTTGTTACGATAGAAAAAGGACGTAATGTCAAGTTATTTGTCTTTTTTGCTGCAGGAAGAGTCGCCGATTGCGTACTGAAATAAGCACCAAAATTACAACCCAACCAACATTGATTTTGATATTGACAATTTACACGGTCATGATGCGGAACAGTAATGTTTGCTGTTCTACCCATGATGAAATGACGTTGACCACCGTATTGTTTTTTCAAACGCTCAGCCAGGTCTTTTTCAACAATATTCATCGCCATTGCAGGCATGTAATCTCCATCTGGCAAAGACGGTACACCGTCTCTATTTCCAGAGATACCCGCAAATTTTTCAGCATAACTATACCAAGGAGCAATTTCATTATAACGAATCGGCCAATCCACACCGTGGCCATCTTTTAAGTTAGCTTCAAAATCCAAATCGCCCAAACGATAAGATTGTCTTCCCCACATTAAAGAACGTCCACCAACATGATACCCACGGTACCAGTCAAAACGTTTTACCTCTGTATATGGACTCTCTTTTTCATTTACCCAAAAATCCAGGTTCTTCTCATTCAAAGGATAATCTCTACGCAAAACCGGATAATCTTCGATCATTTGTTGCGTACGACCACCAGCATGAGGCCATTCCCATGGATTTTTATTTGGCGCAGTATAATCCTTGATGTGTTCAATGTTACGACCACGCTCCAGCATAATTGTTTTCAGCCCTTTCTCTGTCAATTCTTTCGCAGCCCATCCACCACTTATCCCCGAACCGATTACAATTGCGTCATAAGTATTTGTTGCCATCTCTCTTCTAATTATTTGTTTTTAAATAGTTATTTTTTCTGTTTAGTGTGCAGCATTTGTACTGTCGATCTTTTCGTCCTTAAATAAAGCTAAAAAGATAAAAAATACAACAGCTGCGATAATTGCAGGTACAACCCAAGTATGATTCCAGAATGCCGCCATATCAGTTGCTTTCAATTCTTTGTACTTATCTCCGACATAACTTGCTACCCAGAAACCGATCAATTGTCCAACACCATAGGTTGCCAAAGTGATCAAGCCCTGTGCTGCCGATTTGTATTTAACACCAGCTTTGCTATCTGTATAAATCTGTCCCGAAACAAAGAAAAAGTCATAACAGATACCGTGCAATGCAATACCGATCAACAACATGAACGATAATTCACCCGCATTGCCATAAGCAAATAACAGGTAACGGATTACCCAAGCCAACATCCCCACAAGGATTGTTTTCTTAAAGCCAAATTTTGTAAAAAATACAGGTAAGGCCAATAAAAACAACACTTCCGATGCCTGACCGATTGTCATTTTACCCGTTGGATTTTCCAGACCTATTTCTGAAAGGAACAAATTTGCATTTGAATAATAAAATGCCAACGGAATACAGATCAATACCGACGAAATGAAAAAAATCAAGAAGTTTTTGTCTTTCAATAATTTGATCGCATCCAAACCAATGATTGATGCAAAGGATGGTTTTTCATTTTCATCCAGTTTAACCGGCGGTGTTTTAGGCAATGCAAAAGAAAACACCCCGAGTACCAATGAGGCAACACCTGACATTAAGAAGGTATTTTTCAAAGCTCCCTCTGATGCCGCAGCGTCCCATCTAAAGATATAACTGATTGCAAGACCTGCAACAATCCAACCGATTGTTCCCCAGATACGTATACCTGAAAATTGTTTTTCCGGATTGGTTAATTGGCGAAAGGAAACCGAACTAGCCAAAGCTAATGTTGGCATGTAAAGTATCATATAGGCCAAAACATATGGATAAAATGTCGACATGTCTGCAGCACCATACATCTGATACATCAATACCGCACCGACCAAGTGTAAAACACCCAAAATACGCTCCGCATTGAAATAGCGATCTGCAATCATTCCGACAATAAAGGGAGCAATAATAGCACCCAATGATTGTGTTGAAAATACATTGGCCATTTCAAAATCCGTTGCATGTAGATTTTTGCTCAAGAAAGTACCTAATGTGACAAACCATCCCCCCCAAATAAAAAATTCGAGGAACATCATGAAGGATAGTTTAAATTTTATTGTTGATGAAATCATAAAAAAAATGGTGTTTTACAATACTACTAATTGGTTTTACCTGCTCAATTTAAGAAATTAAATCTAATTGTCAATAGTACACTATTAAAATATTACAAAAAGCTATCGACCTCCCGATAAGCTGCCACCAAGCGATCCTCACCCTCTTTACCAGGTTTGGAAATACCATGTTCCATCCCCATGATACCCTTATATCCTTTACTATGAATGTGTTTGAATACGTTTTTATAATTGATCTCTCCTGTAGTCGGTTCTTTACGGCCTGGATTATCGCCGATCTGAATATAAGCAATTTCATCCCAGCAACGATTCATATTTGCAATTAAATCTCCTTCGGTACGCTGCATATGATAAATATCATATAAAATTTTACAGGATGGACTGTTCACGGCCTTACATAAAGCATACGTCTCATGTGTTTGCTGCAAAAATAAATCTGGTGTATCACTTAAGGTTTCCAACACCATCACCAAACCATGTGGTTCAAAGATCTCCGCACCCTTACGCATCGCAGTAAGTATGTTGCTGAACTGATTACCCCAAGGTAGTTTTCTTTCATAAAAGCCCGGTACCACAGTCAGCCATTTTGCATTGCAACGCTTGGCAGCTTCGACAGACTTCTTGCATGTTTCGACAAACTTATCTAAATACTCTTGTTTACCCGTCGCTAAAGAAGGCATCCAGTTTTGTCCGCCATCCACAACAAATACACCCATTGTCATGCCTAACTTAGCCAATAAATCACCGATCTTCTTCTGCTCATCCAATGTTCTGCCCAAATAGCCATTATCTTCTATTCCACGAAATCCCAAATCATACATATACCGAATTTCATCCAGGAAATTGTCACCTGCATGATTTTTGAACATCCCCTGATGCGGGGCATAATTTAAGTTAAATGTCTTTCCTTTATCCATCGTATTTGCTGTATTTTGAGTGGTTGACGCAAAAGTCTGTCCAGCTAGTCCTGCCCCGGCGGCCAAAAGACTACCTTTAATAAAATCCGATCTCTTCATTTTATTTATAATTGATTAATTTTTAAATAATTTACCAAATCCATCCGAATAAATCGCTTCGATGGACTGATTTTTATTTTTAAAAATGACAAAAACCTCCACACCCTTCAATTTTTTGGCCTTTGTCTTAACTTGTTCGGGTTCCATGCCCATAAAATAATTATCCAGTGCATCTGCTTCCATAGCAGTCTTCGCATAGACGCTGACACTCAATATATCGGTCATGTATGGAAAACCCGAAACAGGGTCGATATGATGACCCAATTTTTTCCCTTTGTACTTCATAAACTTTTCGAAACTGCCTGCCGTTGTCAGCGCCCCTTCTTTGAGCTGCGCAACAGCGGTCATCAATTCCTCCCCGCCCGCATCATCGGGCTGAACAATACCAATAGAAAAGCCCTGCCCACTTGGCGGAGTCCCCAAAGCCCTGATTTCACCACCGACCTCTACCATATAATTGGCAATCCCCTTTCGCCCAAGATAGTCGGCCAAAACATCTACCGTATAGCCCTGGGCAATACCATTTACATCTACTTTAATCCCTTTCTTCTTTTTGATCAGCCGATTGCCGCTAACCTTCAGATAGTGCATTCCCACTAGTTCCTTCGCTTTTAGCACCGTCGCCGAATCTGGGGCGACCGGACTCTTATTAGCACCAAAGCCCCATAGGTTGACTAGCGGGGCAATAGTAATATCGAATTGACCTTTCGATAATTTATGATATTTAAAGGAAGCTTTTATCACCTTGGCCATATGGCTATCCATCACGATAGACATTACCGTATCTGTATTGAACTTGGATATTCTCGAGTCCTTCCGATAAATTGACATCGACAAATCAATCGCCGTTAAAATACTGTCAACTTCCGACCGTCTAACAAGACTGTCGGAAGCGAAGTAAGTGATATGGAATTGAGTCCCCTGCGCGGGTCCTTCCAGCCGAATTTTATGGAGTTTCGTTGATGGTATTTGCGCCTGTACATCAATGCAACAAATCGTGACAAAAAATAGAAGACACAAATTCCACCTTAATCCCATCGGCCCAAAAACTTAAATATATAGGTTTGTGTTTTGACCAGGCATCGCTACAGGGTAAAAACCTTCTGCATCCGGAAGTAACTTTGGTTTAGCATCCCAAGCAAGTACATCTGGCCCCAGTTTGATAGTAGATTTCAAGGCTTCATCCCATTTGATCACCTTACCTGTATAACAAGCAATACGCCCGATAATACCTGTCAACGTACTATAAGCACCATATTCTGCATTATCAAATTTATATTCGCCTTTCGAAATTGCTGTAAAAAGTTCCTTATGTTCTTGTTGATAAGGATTTGGATTGCCCTTAGCATCATGGCGATAGATTTCTTTTCCTTTCCAGTCGTACAATACAGCCTGTCCACCTGCAGAAAGATAAGCACGTCCTTTTGTTGCCTGGAATTGCTCGTCTACACGGTTATGTATACCCTCAAAGTGTCTACACTGACTATAAACAACACTGTTATCAGCATAGGTTAATTCTAATGCAAAATTATCATAGATTTCACCATACTCTTTGCCTGTACGGTGTGCTCTGCTCCCTGTACCTTGGATCGATACGGGATAAGCGCCTTTTACCCAATTGGCGATATCAATATTGTGCACGTGCTGCTCAACGATATGATCGCCACACAACCAGTTAAAATAATACCAGTTACGCATTTGGTACTCCATTTCAGTTTGCTCTGGCTTGCGCGGACGCACCCATACGCCACCTGAGTTCCAGTAGACTTGTCCAGAGGTAACATCACCGATAGCACCTTCGTGAATACGTTTGATAGCCTCACGGTAATTCGTTTGATAACGGCGTTGCAAACCAACCACAACATTCAATTTTTTACGTTTAGCTTCTGCAGCCACACGTAAGACCTGTTGTACACCAGGTATATCAACCGCTACCGGTTTCTCCATGAAAACATGTTTACCTTGACGGATCGCTTCCTCAAAATGCATTGGTCTAAATCCTGGAGGAGTTGCCAAAATAACAACATCGGCCAATTGAATTGCATCTTTATACGCATCGAACCCTACAAATTTATGGTTGTCACTTACATCGATCTTATCTTGCCGTTTTTCCTTCAGCGTTTTATAAGTACTCTCTAAATTATCTTTAAAAGCATCTGCAAGTGCCACCACTTTAATGTTCATTCCCGAACTTAACGCATCAAATGTAGCTCCAGTTCCGCGGCCCCCACAGCCCACTAAGGCAACTTTGATAACATCTGAACCAGCAGCATATGCACCTGATAAAGGCATTGAGCTCAACACAGCGCCCCCAGCAACTACAGCAGAAGTTTTAATAAAATCTCTTCTTTCTAGATTTTCCATAACAGTTTTATATTGATTATTTTATATTAAAAGTCTTTGATTGGCTGTTTGTCGTAATAAGCCATAATTTCTTCGTGACTGGGTGGATTAAGGGGTCTTACCAGTCTCATACCCACAAATGGGGCTTCCGGAAACCACCAGTTACTTTTTGGAATTTGTGGATCCAACTGTTTCCACACGGGATCTGAAGCACCACGCGCTGCAGAGCGCATGTCCTCGGTCCCACTGTCAAAAGCACCACCTCGTACAACATGTGGATACAGGGTTGTCGGAACAACTACGGGGTTGGTCAATACCTTTCCTTTGCCTTCATTGTAACTATCGGCCTTATATTGGTCATAAGTCCACTCAGCAACATTGCCATAAATATCATAAAGGCCCCAAGGGTTCGGTTTCTTCTGTCCTACAATATGTGTTTTCTGTTCACCGTTATCTTTAAACCAGGCATAATCTGCTAATGGCGTTGCTTGATCACCGAAAAAATAAGTTGTCTTTGAACCAGCTCGAGCTGCATATTCCCACTCAGCCTCTGTTGGTAAACGATAAAACACACCCGTACGGACATACAACCACTTACAGAATTGGATGGCATTGTAATGGGTCATCGCCAAGGCCGGGTGTCCTTCTTTTCCAAAACCAAAAGTCATATCCAAATAGGGTTTGGTAGGTCGCGTAACGGCATCAATCTCTTTGGATACTTTACCGTCCTTACTCTTTGCGATCTCATAATCTTTATACAGAAACGGTTCAAAGAGATCCCAGGTTACTTCATACTGCCCCATCCAAAATGGGTCCAACTTCACCTCATGTGCAGGTTTTTCATCTTCTTTCCCGCCGCTTGTAGTTCCCATTTTAAAACTACCACCAGGGATTGCTAGCATTTTGAACGTCAGATTGGTTCCTTCAATGGGTTGCTCATACGGTTCGAACGTCTTCTGAGCCATAGCGTGCACGCCAGCAAATAACAAAACAGGAATAAAGATTCTTTTTAACATATTTAGGTTTGTAATTAGAGACTAAAATATAAAATAAGGTGTATACTTTACACTTTGACACTATAACTTTTTTATTACAGTTTAATTCTTAACATAATAGTCCATTCGTAATAACGATTTAGCAAGATACTGATTAGGATCCTCGGGGAACTTAATTAGCCTGAAAATCAAGATCAATAAAAAAGGTTTTCCATTTTCATGGAAAACCTCGATATCTTATCACAGCATGCCTGTGTCTAAAGCAGAATCTTACGACTTACCGCCTTATCGATGGTAATATACCCCGGGTAGAACACCGACTGCCCTGCGATATTGATAGAAGGTTTAACTTTTAACGTAAATATTCCCTTTTTATTCTCATCGCTTGACATTAAAAAATCCTGCAGGTCCGAATTCTTCAACAAATCATAGATATTGGTGGCTATACGCACATTGGCCACTGTAGATTCTCCGGGCTCTATTTGTAATGATTGATTCACAATCCCTTCCACAAGCTGCTGTCCGCCGTAAAGAATGATATACTGGAACTTATTGATAGACGCTTTTTTGAGCGTCGGGTTATCAATTTTAAGTCGGATAACTGCATCCAATGGAATATCTTTCCGCAAATAGGCCAATGCCAAGCTCGGCGCCGCTCCCAGGTCAATTTGATTATTCCTGATCAGTCGTTGTAATGATGTTCCAGCCAACCGAATACTATCTACCGATTCCACATCGAACTTACATTTCGCCAAATTTTCGATCTGTGCCTTTTGTCGATTCACACCACAGCCGGAAATAAACAAACCCAGCAGAACCAAACATCCAAATAAAATTTTCTTGCTCATAGCCACTATTTTCCTCCAAATTTATATAAAACTCCCAGTGTAAACAATGGGTACCCTGCTTTTAAATAGGTATTACTTTTAAAACCGAATACCATACCGTTCGTATATTGCAGCTTCCATCCTTTCCCTAACCCCATTCTTGTATAAAATACAGGTTCAATAAGCATATTATCTTCTTTTTCTGCCGGAAGACCGTCAATAGCAAAATTTTTCATACGCATATTGCTCAGCCGGATGATGGTACCGTAATCGATATCATGCCGGTTGCCGAACAATTTCAGAGCATCCTTTTTCTCCGATGAAAAGTTCACCTGCACAAACACCTTGTCAAAATCCATGTCCTTCGTTTCTACAACGGCCTGTCCCATCGTCGACGAACGCTTATCAACCACACTGGTATTACCCAGCCCATAACCCCCGTAAACCTCAAATACACGATTATTTTTTCTACCAAAGCGTGTAAAATAACCTATCCCCGCTTCACCCATCTTTTGTGCGTAGTCTTTGATATTGGATCTATTATCGACATATGAACCATTGGCAATGACAGCCACATGATCAGTTACAGCTACCCCCAGGTTGGCCGATACATTGGCCTTTGTATTGATATTGCCGGAAACATAGACCTCGCCAGCTTCTGTAAACATCGGCGCTGAAGGCACATTAGGCATGTAAATCGAACTACAGGAATAAAATGAACAGGCAAATAACCCGGCACACAAACCATATCCAAACTTGTTGTATTTCATATGTAAGTATTTATTCAATCGTGCTTGCATCCAGTGATATTTACGAATGCTACGCCTATTGTCTTAAAAACACCTATCCCTTATAAAAATTGTACCAAAGCGGTTACATTTAACAGAAAATAACAATTTAAACAGCCCAAAAAGCTTAAAAAGCTCAGTACCAAGCCCGATAAATTCAGCATACCAGGTAGCAATTCCGCAGAGCAGCCCGCTATCCTGCTCCAGCATCACCCGATAGCAGACACATCGGAACAGTAGCTAAAAGTATAAACAACAAAAAAAGGCATCAATTTCTTGATGCCTTTCCAATATTGTTGCAAAACCTTATGCTTGTTCTGTAGGAACTACAGATACATAAGATTTATTGTTAGCTTTTTTACGGAAAACTACTTTACCGTCTACTAAAGCGAACAATGTGTGGTCTTTACCAATACCAACGTTTGTGTCAGGATTGTGTTGTGTACCGCGTTGGCGTACGATGATGTTACCAGCGATTGCTTGTTGACCACCGAAGATTTTGATACCTAAACGCTTGCTATGTGACTCACGGCCGTTCTTAGAACTACCCGCACCTTTTTTGTGTGCCATTTCTTTATCTTAATTTAAGACTATTTGTCTGATTAAAAATTCAATTATAACGTAATACCAGTGATCTGGATTTTAGAAAATTGTTGACGGTGACCGTTTTTCTTTTTGTAGCCTTTACGACGTTTTTTCTTGAAAACGATAACTTTATCGCCTTTTAAATGAGACAAAATTTTAGCCGAAACTTTTGCACCAGCAACGCTAGGTGTACCAATGGTAAATTTACCACCGTCTTCTGCTAACAATACATTGTCAAATTCAATACTAGCGCCTTCATCTCCTTGTAAACGGTGTACAAAAAGGAACTGGTCTTTTGCAACCTTAAATTGCTGTCCTGCTATATTTACTATTGCGTACATTGTTAATTAATTAAATGTGTTATTAAATGAAGGGCAAAAGTAATCAGTTTTTATCATAATTCAAAGACAAATTTACTTTTTCGTTTCCAATTAAACGTTATGAGTTGAACAGCATTATCTTAATCCGTATCGGGACAATGCTGTTCACCCCTGTTTTCGCTTACCAAACCAAAATTCTCTTCTCTGGTGCTACATACATTTTTGCCGTAGGCTGTACATTAAATGCTTTATAGAAGGCCTCCATATTGTATACGGGACCATTTACCCGAAATTGTTCGGGGCTATGTGGATCAACTTTTAAACGTAACCGCATGCGCTCATCGCTGCTCTTTACGCGCCACACTTGTGCAAAACTCAAGAAGAAACGTTGATCTGGTGTAAAACCATCAATTTTATCCTGTCCCTGCCCTTGCTTAGTTAATTTGAAAGCATCATAAGCAATATTCAAACCGCCGATATCTGCCAGATTTTCACCTAAAGTAAGCTCACCGTTTACATGTTGATTGTCCAACAGTGTAAAGCCACCATATAACTTCGCTACCTGATTGGCGCGTTCCGTAAACTGTTTCGCATCCACTGCCGTCCACCAATCGTTCAAGTTACCGTCTTTATCATATTGACGCCCCTGATCGTCAAAACCATGTGTCATCTCGTGTCCGATAACGGCACCGATAGCGCCATAATTGATCGCATCGTCCGCATTGGCATCAAAGAATGGGAACTGCAAGATGCCGGCCGGGAATACTATTTCATTATATGGTGGATTGTAATAGGCATTCACCGTAGGTGTCGTCATCAGCCATTCGGCCTTGTCAACCGGTTTACCAATTTTACCTGCCATTTCTTTATAGGCATGCTTTGCAGCAGACTGTAAATTGGCATAGTAGGTATCTTTGGCAACCTCCACATCACTGTAATCTTTCCACTTCTCCGGGTAACCGATTTTTTTGGTAAATGCTTCCAATTTTTCAATCGCTTTCTTTTTGGTTTCAGGTGTCATCCAGTCCAATTTCTCGATACGGCTCTTATAGACTTTTTGCAAATTATCGACCAATTCGAGCATTCGTTTTTTTGCTTCGGGTTTAAAATACTCATCCACATACAACTTTCCGACAATCTCGCCAAGGTTCTCGTCGGCCGAGCTCACCATCAGCTTCCAACGTTCCTTCTCCTGCTTCTGTCCATTTAGGGTTTTTCCGAATAATTCAAACTTTGCATCCCTGAAACCTTTGCTCAGTGCCGTCGCAGAAGCATTCGCTAAATCTGCTTTTAGTTTTGTTTTCCAACTAGCTAAGGACTGTGATTTCAACAAATTATTCAGAGCAAGATAAAATTTGGGTTGCTGTACCAAAATGGTATCGGTCTTCACATCCAAACGTTGCAAAATATCTTTCCAATTGAGGTTTGGTGTTTGTTTTTGAAATTCCTGTACCGCAAATTTATGGTAGTTTTTGATGGGATCCCGCAATTCCACCGGTGTAGCATGCGATTTGGCTATTTCTGTTTCCAAGCGCAGCACTTCCTCAGCCGACTTTTGCGCATTTGCCCCTTCGCCGATCAGTCCGAATAATTTTACCAGATACGCAACATAGGCCTCCCGGATTTTCTTCGCTTTGTCATCCTGATCCAAGTAATAACTTGCTTCAGGCAGGTTAAGTCCCCCCTGGAAAAATTGCAATGCATTTTTAGTGCTGATCCGGTCATCTGCTGCTACATAAAATGTAAAAAGATCACCATCACCCTCTTTAAATCCATCCGCAGCATAAGCGATCAATTCATCCATACTTTTCAACCCATTGATTTTTTGAATAGCCCCTTCGATCGGTTTCGCGCCCAATTTATCAATCGTCACCGTATCCATACCACTCGCATAGAAATCGCCGGCCTTTTGCTGATCGGAACCTTTTTTGTTGTCAGACTTCGCCGCACCCTCCAAAATAGACTTCAGGTTTGCCAGGTTTTCATCAGCAAGAATATAAAATGAACCCCAGCCAGTTTCAGAAGCCGGGATCTGGGTATTTTTCATCCAGCTTCCATTCGCATATTGGAAGAAATTATCTCCTGGATTCACTGTGGTATCCATGCCTGAGACATCAAAAAAATTTGTGCGGACCTCCTGAGCAGTATCGCTTTTCTTATTTGACTGACATGACATCATCATTAAGACCATGGATAGCGTCCCCCATTTGACTTTTTGTATCATATTTTAAGAGATTAAAAGAGTATTTAAATTTACTTCAAAAGTTTCACTTCATACAAATCCTTCCGTCTATCCTTCTTGACTTTAACGGTACCGTACTCATGCAGGTCTCGTAGGGCATAAAGATCAACGTCGGCAATAAGCACCATCTCAGCATTCGGTGTCGCCTCAGCTTTAATGGCATTATTGGGAAAAGCAAAGTCCGAAGGGGTAAAAACAGCGGACTGCGAATATTGTATATCCATATTATTCACACGCGGCAAATTGCCCACGGAGCCTGCAATGGCCACATAACATTCATTTTCTATCGCCCTAGCCTGCGCACAGGTACGCACCCGGATGTATCCGTTTTGAGTATCCGTCATAAAGGGCACAAATAGGATCTGCATCCCCTGATCGGCCAAAATACGGCTCAGTTCAGGAAACTCTACATCGTAACAGATCAACAGCCCCACTTTACCACAATCGGTGTCAAACACCTTCACCTCACTTCCGCCCACCATACCATAATATTTAAATTCATTTGGTGTGATATGAATTTTTTTAAACTCATCCAGCTTACCGTTGCGATGGCAGAGGTAGGAAACATTATAGAGTTTTTTGTTTTCCACCAAAGGCATCGACCCGGCAATGATATTCACATTGTAGGAAACGGCAAACTGTTGAATGCGATCGATAATCTCCGAGGTATGCTGCGCAAGCCTCTCCATTGCCAGGCGCTCGGGAAGATCATTATACGGGCTCATCAACGGCGTATTAAAGAATTCCGGAAACATGATAAAATCGGTTCCATAATCACTCACCGTATCCACAAAGAATTCTATCTGATCGTAAAATGCCTCAAGATTATCAAATAAACGCATCTGCCATTGCACCAGTCCCAAGCGGATTGTCTGCTTAGTCGTCGAAATAGACCTTGTCTCGGGCTCATAATAAATATTATTCCATTCCAACAGGGTAGCGAACTCCATCGATTCAGCATCCTCAGGCAGATAGTGCTTAAGTATTTTTTTGACATGAAAATCATTCGATAGCTGAAAGGTCAGCGTCGGATCATAGATCTCCTTACGTTTGACTTTCTCGATATAAACCCGCGGACTCATTTTATCCGCATAGTTATGGTAATTGGGAATACGCCCCCCGGCAACAATACATTTGAGGTTCATCTGTTCACACAGCTCCTTACGTGCATCATAGAGACGGCGTCCAAGACGTAAGGCCCGATGTGCCGGATGAACAAACACTTCTATTCCGTACAGTGTATCTCCATCATCACTATGTTTGGTAAACTTACCGTCATCGATAATATCATAATAACTATCGTAAATATTATTCTTCTTTGAATTCAGGATAATCGACAAGGCACAAGCGACCACATGTCCATCAATCTCCACACATAGCTGCCCTTCAGGAAATAACTCTATCAAATCCTGAATATTTTCCTTTGACCAGGTCTCACCAACACCATCATATGCCTGTTCCATCGATTTTTTCAAATCAACATAATCCTTCTTTGTCAAGTTCCGCACTTGAATATCCATATAAATCTCCTTTTTGAAATTAGTTATTTAAATTTAGTAAAAGTAAAGGCCAAGTCCAAAACTAGCAATAGGCAACAAGCGAACACCAGATGGCATACAATTTCGTATTTTAGACAGTGCTTACTCAGTGATTGTTCAGTGCTCGTTCAGTGCTTGCTCAGTGCTTGCTCAGTGTACACTGAATATGCACTGACTTATTACTGTCTAAACATTGATTAAAAAATGTTAATAGTTACTACCTAGTATGCAGATGTTTCAATTTTAATATAGATCTTGATGATCCAATATCTTAACAGGCAGTTAGGATCATCGTCTTTTTCATACATAAACCGAATCGGAGCATCGGAAAGACTTACTAAAAATAAAGCCAAAAAAAAAGCGCCAATGTTCAATTGGCGCTTCTGATATCTCAATGATAGCTGCTCTCAACTATGCTTGACCTTGTGGCGTTCCAAAAGGGAATGCAACTGTAGGATCGCCACCTTGTTGAGGTTGTTCAGCAACACCTAAGTCCATTTTAATTGGGCCATTTAATGCTTCGAAACGGTTCACGTTATCAACCAATGCACCTAACAAGCGTTTTGCATGCTCTGGAGTCAAAACGATTCTTGATTTCACTTTTGCTTTTGGCACTCCTGGCATCACACGGATAAAGTCAACCACAAATTCAGTATTAGAGTGAGTGATAATCGCAAGATTTGAGTAGGTTCCTTCTGCTACTTCTTCTGTCAACTCAATGCTCAATTCGTTTTGATTTTGGTTATTTTCCATAATAATTCTAATGATAAGTTAATATATTCTTAAATTCTACTTTGTAAATGTTCTAAAGTCTTGTCCGTTCTCGATATTCAATAATGTCTCGTAGATCAATCTGATCACGTTGTCAACATCTTCTTTATGTACCATCTCCACTGTTGTGTGCATATAACGGAGCGGTAAGGAAATCAATGCCGACGGTACACCACCATTGCTATAGGCAAATGCATCCGTATCAGTTCCTGTAAAACGAGAGGAAGCCTGACGCTGGAAAGGAATATTATTCTTTTCAGCAACCTTCACCAACAGTTTATTCAGATTGATCTGAACCGCTGGAGCATAAGACAATACAGGGCCTTTTCCTGAAAACAGATCTCCCTGCGTGATCTTATTGATCATCGGAGTTTGTGTATCATGTGTCACATCGGTTACGATAGCGACATTCGGTTTGATACGATCTGCAATCATTTCGGCGCCACGTAAACCAATCTCTTCCTGCACCGAATTTACGATATATAATCCAAATGGCAATTTCTTTTTATTCTCTTTTAGCAAACGAGCAACCTCAGCGATCATAAAACCACCGGCACGATTGTCCATAGCCCGCCCAACATAATAACGGTCGTTGAGGATAGAGAATGTATCTTCGTAGGTAATAACACAACCCACATGTATACCCAGGGCTTCAACCTCTTCTTTGGTACTACAGCCGCAGTCCAAAAAGATATTTTTCAGCGAAGGATTTTCTTCTTTCTCTCCCGAACGTGTATGAATTGCCGGCCAGCCGAATACAGCTTTGACAATGCCCTTTTCCGTATGGATATTCACGCGCTTAGACGGTGCAATCTGGTGATCCGAACCACCGTTACGAATCACATAGATCAGTCCATCTTTGGTAATGTAATTGACAAACCAAGAAATCTCATCCGCATGAGCCTCTATAACGACCTTGTACTCCGCTTTTGGATTGATTACCCCTACAGCTGTACCGTAGTTGTCAACGAATGTATCATCGACATAAGGCTTCAAATAATCCAACCACAGTCGCTGTCCTTCCCACTCAAATCCTGTAGGAGAAGCATTATTGATATATTTTTCAAAAAATGAAAGCGAATCTTTAGTCACAACCGCGTTGTGCTTCGGCTCTTTTTTCTTGTTTTTTTCTGCCATCTTTTCCTTTTCTATTTACTTTCGTCAAAATATGAAAATTTCAATGAAATGCAAAAGTAAAAATGTTTTTTGAAATATTGTTTGCGCAATTTATTTTAGATCATAGCCCCTTATTTTAGTAAAAAGGATCAGCAAAAGACAATATTTCATTCACGATGAATCAATTAAGTTCGCAGCCCAATGATATTATATTTAAAAACAAATTGTAGGAATAAAAAATGAGATTAAAGCTTATCTTTACTCCAAAGTAATTTAAACAGCTATAAAATTTATGAATTCAATATTAAGTGCAATACATTGGAATATTGACCCTGAAATGTTCAACTTTGGCGCCTTTGCCCTTCGCTATTATGCCTTATGCTGGTTATTAGCGTTTTTTGTTTCATACGTGATCATGTTGCGTATATTCAAAAAGGAAGGCCGCACACAAGAACAGCTGGATCAGCTTTCAATTTATATTTTCCTGGGCACTTTGATCGGAGCTCGATTAGGACACTGCCTATTTTACGATTTTGACTATTACAAAGATCATATACTTGAAATCTTCCTTCCATTTAAATGGGATAAAACAGGATTTCATATCACCGGCTTTGCAGGTTTGGCTTCTCACGGTGGCGCCATCGGAATTATCCTCGCATTATATTTATTCTGCAGAAAAACAAAAACCGACTTTCTATGGCTAGCGGACCGATTGGTTGTCGTAGTCCCTATTGCCGGTGCACTTATCCGTATCGGAAATTTCTTCAATTCTGAAATAATTGGTACGCCTACAGATCTACCTTGGGCTATCGTATTTGAACGTGTCGACAATGTACCGCGCCATCCGGGACAGCTTTATGAAGCAATCGCCTATATTTTGATCTTTATTATCATCGGTTCCCTATTCAAATCGAACCCCAATCGCCAAAAAGGTCAATTATTTGGCATATTCCTAGTCTTATTATTTGGTGCACGTATGGTGTTGGAACATTTTAAAATTGATCAGGAAGCCTTCGAGCAAAGTATGGCTTTAAACATGGGCCAATTACTGAGTATACCTTTTATTCTGGTGGGTTTCTACTTTATCTTCCGGAAAACCAAAGCTTAAAACAGGGCGCAATATATCCTTGTTTGCAAATACAAGATTTAACAGGCATCTTTTCTAGAAAAGATGCCTGTTTTTTTTTCCCAATACCTACAAAGATTACTATATTAGGCTTCAATAAATAATATATCCTTTTACAACAAGAAACTTAAGCCTAAAATGAGTCTAACACAAGCAGCATCTGTCGAAGCAAACGAAAAGATGCTTCAATACAATGGCCAATATGGAGCGTACGGCGGATCTTATATCCCCCCGGTACTGGAAGAGCAATTAAATAAACTGGCTTCTTTTTTCGATAGCCATGTCCAAAAAGAAGAATTTCAGAAAGAGTTTATTGCAATCTTAAAACATTATGTCGGTCGTCCCTCACCTTTATATTACGCGAAGAATTTAAGTGAGTATATTGGCTCCAAAATCTATTTAAAGCGGGAAGATCTCAACCATACGGGTTCCCATAAGATAAACAACTGTATCGGTCAAATTCTTCTGGCCAAACAGATGGGAGCAACAGAGATCATTGCCGAAACTGGCGCCGGTCAACACGGTGTTGCAACAGCAACAGCGGCAGCATTGTTAAACATACCATGTAAAGTATTTATGGGCGAAATCGACGCTGCACGCCAGGCCCTGAACGTCAAACGCATGGAATTGTTGGGCGCCGAAGTTGTAACGACCAACTTAGGTAGCCGTACATTGAAAGATGCCGTCGATGCGGCCTTGATGTATTACGTTGAAAATCCAACATCTTATTACCTACTGGGATCGCACGTCGGCCCGCACCCCTATCCAAAAATGGTCGGCTATTTTCAAAGCGTTATCGGTAAGGAAGCACGCCAGCAGATACTTGATCAGGAAGGGCGCCTTCCAGACAGTATCTTCGCCTGTGTAGGTGGCGGGTCAAATGCCATTGGCTTATTTTCGGGTTTTCTCGATGATCATGAGGTCGAAATTCATGGTGGCGAAGGCGGTGGCACCGGAACTTATCCAAAAACAGCTGCGACACTTTCTTTTGGCAAACCAACCGTATTCCAGGGAACCTTTTCGTACTGTTTGGTCGATGATGAGGGCAACCCGATCCCGTCAACCTCGGTGTCTGCAGGCCTTGATTACCCAGGGATATCGCCACAACATGCCCAGCTAAAAGATAGCAATCGTGCAAACTATCACCCCGTGACAGATGCAGAAGCGATTGAAGCCTACAAGCTACTTTCCCGACTGGAAGGTATTATTCCGGCCATTGAATCATCCCATGCTGTTGCCCTTGCGGTGAAATTGCTAAAAGACAAAAACAAAGTCGCTATTGTGAACCTCTCGGGACGTGGCGACAAAGATGTTGACCGCGAATTCTAAGCTGCAGCATCAAAATACATGAGTAGGCCGAGTGCAGGGCCCTAGGTTAGGCACTCGGTCTAAACGTTTTATCCATTAGCTAACAATCTCCAAGATGAAGCGACCAAGAAATCGTCGAATAGTTTTAAAAACAGTAATCAGCCTCGTCATCTTACTTTGCCTGGGCCTGATAGGCTATAATCTTTATCCAGAACCAACGTTGGATCAGCATGCCAAAGTAGACAAGCTTATCGTCTATAAATCAAAAAGAACACTATTGGCCTATAGTAAGGGAAAGCTCCTAAAATCTTACCGTATTTCATTGGGCGGCCAACCTGTGGGCGCCAAAGAATTTGAAGGCGATTTAAAAACACCCGAAGGGCTTTACACGATCAACGATAAAAATCAATATAGCAGCTATCACAAAAACCTGGGGGTCTCCTACCCAAATGAACAGGATATTGCCCACGCCAAAAGTTTAGGAAAAGAGGCCGGTGGCGACATCAAGATCCACGGACTTCGAAACGGACTAGGCTTTATTGGTAAATTGCAGCGCCACATGGACTGGACTTTCGGTTGTATGGCACTTACAAATGCAGAGATTGACGAACTTTTTGATGCTGTTCCCATAGGTGCAGCTATTGAAATAAAACCCTAACTGGAATAAAGACTTAACTAAAACAACTCTTGGCTGGAACACACCCCTAACGACCTGAAGGCTAAAGCGCCGAATGGCCCGTCCATTACGCTCATCCGCTGGCCGCTTAGCCGTTCCCCCTATTTTACCCTATACCTCGTTTTCAAAATACTACAAGATAAACCCTAAATATTACAACCCCATGTCTAATAAATTATCGATTTTTGAGTTTACATTAGTAACTTGTATTTAAAATAATTCCGATGGAATATCCAATGTGATAAACACAAATACCGATGACCACATCACAGCATGCACGGCATCCAAGAATTAAATACACCTGCACAAAATCAACAGGATATTCCATAGGACCTCTAAAAGACAACATGCGAAGCATTCATAAATACCATTGGATGCAGACTTAAATCAGTAATAATTTAGATATGAAACTTGCAATAAAGAATATGGTATGCAATAGATGCATTATGGTTGTTGAAAATGAATTGGCTAAGCTCAATCTCCATGTTAAGCATATTTCTTTGGGCCAGGTTGAGATTGAAGAAGAGCTGAGCAAAGCGGAGAGCAAGCAACTTGCCTCAAATTTTTCGGCACTTGGTTTTGAATTGATTGACGATAAAAGAACCGTCATCATCGAACAGGTAAAACATGTCGTATTGGATCTTATCCGTAATCAACATAACGACACCACCCTTAATCTTTCCGAAATCATCAGCACGAAAGTGCACCATGATTACAACTACATCTCCAATCTTTTTTCGGATGTTGAAGGCATAACCATCGAAAAATACTTCATCGGCCAGAAAATTGAATATGTCAAAGAGTTATTGGTTTACGATGAACTTACCTTGAGTGAAATTGCCTATAAACTCAATTACTCCAGTGTTGCTTATTTAAGCAATCAATTCAAAAAAGTAACCGGATTGACGCCAAGCCACTTTAAGCAAATCAAAGACAATAAACGCAAACCACTTGATAAGATCAACGACTAAGGACCTGCGATGCGCTTCACAGCGCAGGAAGAAATCAAAGTTTGACCGCTTCTCGCTATCGCAGAAAAAGAATCTACAAAACCACTTTTGGGACATTACCAACTGTCAAGACCGTTAATCCGTGGTTCAAAAAAAAAGAAAAGGCTTCCGAGCGGAAGCCTTTCTTTTAAAATTGCCCTTTCAAATTAGCAACCCTTATCTTAAATATCTCTAATTCTTTTTGTTGTTGATTGATAAAAGAATTTTCCTCCAGTTTTCCTACCACAATATCACGTTCTTCATCATTGGCATAAACCATGTTTTTGAACTGATTTTTGTAGTCTTTGGCACGGGATTTATAAATCTGTTCACCAATCCAGATCCGGTGTCCAAGCGCCTGATCCAACAAAGATACAATTTTATCTGTTGATAAAACCATACCTTCCAAATTTAAGATTTCTATTAAAGACAAGAGTGCATGTTCACGTTTATCTAAGGGGTATGCTTTACTTTTATCGTGATAGAATTCATGAATATCATCCCATGAATCTATTTTTTTTGATTTGACCTCATCTAGGAAAGTTTGCAGGGCATTGCTTTCAATCAGCTGTCCACCTATATTTTCCCAGCTCGTACGCGATCTACCAGATAAGGCTCCAATAATATCCCGCAGTGACAGGCCTTCCTCGAGGGCATCCATCAGGTGCAGTACACCATAGTATTTAATAAACGAACGATATAAATGATAAGCCTCGCCAACCTTCTGAATAACAGTCGGTCTGCGTGAATTCTCGGCTCCTTGCAGCACAATTGTCTGATCCTTTAGGTCCATGTTGTTGGCAAGCAGTGCCCGGCCGGCAACAATACGTTCGTGCTTATCCTTCCCAACTGCAGTGTGGAGACTATCTGCCACGGCCAAGGCCAGCATATCCATCCCTTCAAACATTTCATTCACCGTATCCGGTGCCAACATATCGTATTCAAAATATTGGTTTTTAAAATGTCGATTGTCCCGCGCCGCATACTTATTGGCATTCCGTACCAAAGCATACATATTGTACATAAACCAATACCCCGGAATCAAGACCAGTTGATCATGTTGTACGTCATTGCTCACTAAGGTAAAAGGCAACTTGATATCCAGTTCATGCAGAAAATCCCCTTTTACAATAAGGCAATACGATGCAAACCTGGAGTTGTGTTTTAGGCTCACACAGAGTCCAGGCCAAAAACCACGTCCCGCAATAATTTCACCGTCCGCAGCTCTGGAGTTGTGATTAGATCCTACGGTTGCTCCAGCAGCCATATTACTTTGGCCCATCACCAATGCCGCACATAAAAACGAGTTGTTATGGTGCTGTTCATGTGCTGGAAAAATCAAGGAATTTAATACTTCACAACAGGAAATTGTCGAGTTGTCTCCCAAATAAGAGTTGATCAGGCGCGCGCCATATTTCAACTGCGAATAGGAAGCCAGGATAAAACGTACAGCTTTAACGCCGTAAAATATACGACAGCCATAGCCAATAATTCCATTAACAAGCTCACAACCCTCACCGATCTGTGTATACGATTCCTGCGAGGAATTGACGGTAACATTTTTCAGCTTACTGACCCCTTTGATATAAGCATCAGTTCCGATCTTGACATTCTTGATCGTTAACGTATTTTTGATGACGCAACGGTCGCCAATCTGGCTGTAATAACCCCGTTGACTTCCAAATTTCTGATCAGTCAGTTCTCCAAATCGTTGCTGTAAAGCATGATCATGTCGATTGCGGGTCCATAGGTACACATCTGCAGCCTGCATACCGTCAAAAGGATAAACCGAACGGGCACCATTTTCGTTGCAGAGTTCCAGCTCGATCCGTTTTTCTGACTCTTCACCATCACGGAGAATACCATTACCGAATTTAGCTGTACTACCGGTCTCCATTTCCTTGATCTGGCTCAACAGCACTTCATTACCAACAATAAAGTAGGACAAGTAGCCCACATGATGGACAGCAACATCGTCGCCAAAGTCCGAACTGATGATCGTCGAATGATACAGGCCAATGGGCAACTGCAAATTGCGGTAATCCAGGTAACTCGGACTCAAATTGCCGATACGAACCAGGCCATAAAACTTACAGTGCTGAACCTGATTCGGATCAAAGACTGCCGATACTTTGACCTTGGACCAGTCGCTGGACCAGTTTCCATTGTTAATCAAGTGTTGAACCTCCGTTTCCGTCAGATCACGGTAGTCATTACGCGGGTTTTGCTGAAAGCGCAGGGTATATTCGTCTTGTCCTGTTGGAATAAACTCATCTGGGATAAATCCATATCCCAGCTGTTCCAAAGGTTTCTTCTTCAATACACTCATCGGCCTCCTTACTCTACAGTTACCGACTTCGCCAGGTTACGTGGTTTGTCCACATCCAAGCCTAGCTCTACACCAATATAATACGATAGCAGTTGCAATGGTACAACCGAAATCAATGGAGCAATGATCTCATCGGCCTCCGGAATTTCCATAAAATCATCCGATAGATTTTCTGAAACAGCATCGCCTTTGGTAACCACCGATATAATCTTTCCTTTACGCGCTTTGATCTCCTGAATATTTGAAACAATCTTCTCGTGATAAGCATCTTTTGTAGCGATAAAAACAACCGGTAAGTTCTCGTCAACCAATGCAATAGGTCCATGCTTCATTTCTGCTGCAGGATAACCTTCGGCATGGATATAGGAAATTTCCTTGAGTTTAAGCGCACCTTCCAAGGCAACCGGGAAATTATACCCCCTACCCAAGAAAAGGAAGTCTCGGGCATCTTTGTACTTTTTGGCGATGGCTTTGATTTTATCAACCTGCGTATCCAAAATCCACTGGACCTTTTCAGGCACCTCATTTAATTCCTGTGCAAGTTTTTGATAACGTTCTTCGCTGATCGAACCTCTCAAAGAAGCAATCTTTAAGGCAATCAGGTTCAATACAGTCAACTGTGCCGTAAATGCTTTTGTACTCGCCACACCGATTTCAGGTCCAGCATGTGTATAGGCACCTGCATCCGAAAGTCGGGCGATAGAAGATCCAACAACATTGACAACACCCAATATGATAGCGCCTTGTTTTTTCGCATTTTCCAATGCAACCAATGTATCAGCCGTTTCACCACTTTGGGAAATCGCCAAGATAACATCCCCCGGATGAATAACCGGATTACGGTAGCGGAATTCCGACGCATATTCAACTTCTACATTAATACGGCATAATTCCTCAATAACATATTCTGCAATAAGTCCGGCATGCCAGCTCGTACCACAGGCAACAATCACAATGCGATTGGTATTGCTGATCTCATTCGCAAATTTTTCAATGCCACTCAATGTAATCTGATGGGATTGCAGATCCAGACGTCCACGCATGGAGTCAAAGATCGTTTGCGGTTGCTCGAAGATCTCTTTCAACATAAAGTGATCAAAGCCACCTTTTTCAATAGCCGACAACTCCAGATCCAATTTTTGGACATAAGGCGTGATGCGCTCATTACCCAGATTTTTAAGGATCAACTCCTCCGGAGTGATAATGGCCAGTTCGTAGTCATTGATATAAACGACTTCTTTGGTATATGCTAGCATCGGAGAAGCATCTGAACCCAAAAAATGCTCATTTTTACCGATACCAATCACCAAAGGACTTCCTTTACGCGCTGCAATAATACGATCAGGATGACCTGCCTCCAATACAAGGATCACATAGGCCCCTACGACCCGTTTCAAAGCAATACGAATCGCTTCTTCTAAAGAACATTCATTCTGCAATTGGATCTCTTCGATAAAGTTGACCAGAACCTCTGTATCGGTATCACTTTTAAATGTATAACCTTTATTGATTAATTCTGATTTTAAGGAAGCATAGTTTTCAATGATGCCATTATGAATCATCGCAATACGTCCGCTATTGGAATAATGCGGATGTGCATTCCGATCAGAAGGTTCGCCATGGGTAGCCCAACGGGTGTGGCCTATCCCTGTGGTCGACTGTAGATCTTTGTCATACACAAACTCCTCCAAGTTTGCGACTTTACCTGTTTTTTTGTAAACATCGATCTGATCACCTTTATGCAATGCCACTCCAGCACTGTCATAACCACGGTATTCTAACTTTTGTAATCCGTCAATGACGATACCATACGCCTGACGATAACCTGTGTATCCTACAATTCCACACATGTATGTCTCAATTTTAAGTGTATATTTTGTTAATGCGCCGCAATGTAATAAAAAATATCTACGCAATCGATTGATTAACCTAAAATTAACACAAAAAAGGCGGCTAATGAAACATTAGCCGCCTTTTTCTATTGTAAAATGTATTATTTTTTAGTGTTCTGCCACATCTACATGGTCATAATCTTCCTTCATCAAGGCTTCATAATCTGTTTTTTCCTTCTTGCCAAAACGGCGTTGAAGACTATCAAAAATGGAGTACACCACTGGTACAACAACCAGGGTTAAAAATAAAGAAGATAACAAACCTCCGATGATAACAATCGCAAGACCTCTATTCATATCGGCACCGTCTCCAGTAGCGATTGCAATAGGAATCATACCAAATACCATGGCAATTGTCGTCATCAAAATCGGACGAAGACGTGCATGATTGGCTGCCACCAATGCATCGTGCGTGTTATCGCCAGCTTCCTTACGATGGTTGGCAAAATCAACCAGCATGATCGCATTCTTGGCCACTAGACCAATCAACATGATGATACCCAAAATCGTAAAGATATTCAAGGTCTGATTTCCCAAAGCCAAGAATAACAGGGCTCCGATAAACGACAATGGAATAGAGAACAAGACCACAAATGGTGTGATAAAACTATCGTATAAAGCAACCATTACCAAGTATACTAGGATAATAGATGCCAATAAGGCAATTCCCAAAGTACCAAAACCTTCGGTTTGGTTCTCCATGTTACCACCCCAGATAAAGACGATTCCCGGTTTACGCGGCAATTTTTCAAACTGTGCCTGCCACTCTTGCGCTACGGTACCCATTGGTCTACCGATCGCCTGTCCCTGAATGGATACTGCCGGCGACTTGTCGCGACGTTCCAACAAAGTAGGTCCCGAACCATAAGTTACATTGGCAAATTGATCCAAAGAAATAGAAGCGCCCTGATTATTGATAAATTTCAGATCACGCACGTTGTCGATATTGGCACGACCATTTTCCGCATAGCGGATATTGATATCGTACTCATTATCGCCGGCTCTGTATTTGTTATCCGTATTTCCTGAAAATGCCGTTTGCATCGTCATACCCACAGTAGAGACATTTAGCCCCAAAGAGGTCATTTTATCACGGTCGATCTTAACATTGATCTCGGGGTTACCCGCTTCAGAAGTCAATTTGACACCCGCTGCTCCAGGAATCTTGCGTAATTGATCTGCCGCCTTCTCCGCAAATTCCTGTGCATCTTCGACAGAAGCACCAATAATGGTCAGCTTTAATGGCGCCTGCTCCGCTCCCATGATACCCACATTGACGGTTTTAATTTTTGCACCGATCAGTTTATTTTCCAGTTCACGCTTCAACGTCGCTGAATATACCTGTGAGTTGCCTTCAAAATTTTCTTTGTCGAGGATCACGTGGATCTCCGATTTGTAACGCGAACCCGTTGTCGAGGCCATACCGTCCGAAGACTGCCCCACTGTCGTAATAATTTCTTTGACATCGGGTTTCGACTTAATATAAGCTTCCGCTTTCTGCGTCAATAAGTTGGTCTTCTCCAGGGAAGCATCCTTATCGAGTTCCAACTGGATGAAAAACTCCTTACGGTCGATACTCGGGAAGAAGTCCGAACCGATATAACCCATACCGACCAAAAAAAACGATGCCACAAGCAAACCAATAGCCAAAAACAAAGTAGCTAGTTTTGTACCAACGTTTTTTAAAGCCCATGTCAATAATCCTGCAACCCAATGTGTGAAGCTGTTCAAACCGCTTTCAAAGCCATGAATAATACGGCCAAAGAAAGAAGTTTTGCTCAAGTGCTCCAATTTACCGAAACGCGAGTATAACCAAGGTACTACCGTAAATGACACCAATAAGGATAATAAAGTCGAGATGATTACAGTCACACAGAATTGCGCCAGGATATTGGCCACCAAGCCCGTAGACATCGCGATCGGAAGGAACACCACCACGATAACCAAGGTGATCGCCGTTACCGTAAATCCAATTTCCGAAGCACCATCAAATGCCGCACGCACCTTGTTTTTACCCATCTCCATGTGGCGGTGAATATTCTCGATAACAACGATCGCATCATCCACGAGGATACCTACCACCAGGGATAAACCTAGTAAAGACATCAAATTCAGGGTATAGCCCATTAAAAGCAAGCCAATAAAGGTAGCAATCAAAGATAAAGGAATCGCCACCATGGTGATCGCCGCATTACGTAAACTCTGCAAGAAGAACAACATGATAAAGCCCACCAATGCAATGGCAATCATTAAGTCGTGGATCACGTTATCGGCCGCATTCAATGTAAATTCTGAAGAGTCATTGGCCACCAGAATTTTAATATTCTGTGCCGCATAATCCTTCTCTACACCACTAATTACTTTTCCACTTTTATCGTGTACAGCAATCGTTTTCTTGACCGCTTCGGACACCGCTACCGCATTTGCATCAGACTGTTTAAAGACCTGCAATAAGATTGTATTCTGACGGTCCAGACGAGCTACTTTTTCAATCTCTTTGATACCATCCCGTACATCGGCGATATCGCGCAGATAGATCTGCACCCCTGCCGGCGTTGTGATCGGAAGGTTACGCAGCTCCTCGATCGAAGTTACTTTACCCGAAAGACGGATGGTTGTCCGGTTATCGCGGGTACTTACGTTACCTGTCGGGAAATCGAGATTGGATGCAGCTACTATTTGCTGTACCTGAGAAATTGTCAGTCCATAACCTTCAATTTTCTTCGGATCTACAGAGATCTGGATTTCACGCTCCTCACCACCGATCAGGTCTACTTTTGCGACACCATTGATCCGCGCAAAGACCGGTTGGATTTTATTATCCAAAAGATCATAGAGTTCTTTTTCCGATAAGTTGGACGTGACGGCCAAACTCATGATGGCCACATCATCCAGGGAGAATTTGGAGAGTGAAGGTGTCTTTACATCATCCGGCAAATCGTTGATCACGGCATTGATTTTCCGTTGAGCATCGGTAAGCAGGAAGTTGACATCCGCACCGTTGTTGAGGGTAATCATGACAATCGATACCCCTTCCAACGAAGTAGACTCCACCTTTTTGATACTTTCCAGGGATGAAATGGCATCCTCTATTTTTTTGGTCACCGAACTCTCAACCTCTGCAGGTGAAGCTCCCGGATAGACCGTCTGTACCGTAATGACGTTAATTTCAAATTTAGGGACCAATTCATAGCCCAATCGCGTATAAGAAAACAACCCGCCTAATGTCAGTATTATAAATAATACGATAATTATACTGGGGCGTTTTATCGATATTTCGGTAATTTTCATTCGAATAATTTATTTTTAATAGCCATGCAACCGGGGTTGCATCTGCTACTGATTACAGTATGCTCTATTTAATAATCTCTACTGGGCTTTGGTCAAATAGATTGATCTGACCCGAAACAATCACCTGATCGCCATTTTGCAAACCACCTAAGATCTCGATGTAATCACCAAAGTTTCTACCCGATTTGACATTTGTTTCGATTGCTTTACCGTTTTTCAGCACAAAGATCTTGTTGTCGCTCACACTACCCACAAAAGCATTTCGTGGTACGATCAATGTATTGCTGGCAACGCCCTCGCCGAAGATGGCCGTGCCATACATACCAGCACGCAATTGGTTCGATGCATTATTTACCTCGATTTCAACCGGGAAATTTAAGCTACCGTCCGATTTAGGTGCGATAAATGTTACTTTACCGGTAAAGCGTTGATCTGCATACACACTCGCTGTCACATCAACAGATTGACCGATCTTTAAGGTAGCTACATTCTTTTCGTCTACATTGACACGCAATTTCAAGGTCGCTACATTCACAATATCGAAGGCCGCAGCACCGACATTCAGGTAAGTCCCCGGTTCGATTTTACGTGAATTGATAATACCCGATACCGACGTTTTTATGGTTACATCGCCAGCATTTAATTTAGAAGCTTTTAAGTTATTTTTCGCATTCTCAAATTGCAATTTCACCTGATCTAACTGTTGTTTGGTTACACCTCCCGTAGAAAAAGCACTTTCAAAGCGGTGCAGATCAGCCTGCGCATTGGTATATGCCGCTTGCGCATTCGCCACGTTAACATTCAGTTTATCACCCTCGATGATTGCCAAAGTCTGTCCCGCACTCACATGCGAACCCTCATCAACCAATACTTTCACTACCCGGCCGGCAGTTTCAGCCGAAACAGTTACTTCCTGTTTCGGAGAAAATGTTCCGTTAGCAGTATAGCGTAAATCCATGGAAGATACTTTTGCTGTATCGATACGCACAGCAATAGCCACATTTTTCTTGGCTACTTCCGCAGTTTCGGCCTCATTTTTCTTTTTATTCTTATTTAACACAAAAAATATTCCTGCTAAACCAGCAGCAATAATAAGTAAGGTAATAATTCCGCGTTTCATATTGTATTAGTCAATTATTCTTTAATTAGTGATTTTAATTCGCCGTTCGCCTTAATAATCTGTACTTCGGCTACTTTATAGTTCAACAAACTCGTATTTAGATTATTTTCTGCATCAGCTAGTGCTTTTTCAGCGTCAAGTAATTCTGTTAAAGTTGCTAAACCATTGTTAAAATTGTTTTTTGTATCATCTAGAACACCTTTAGCCAATTTAACATTCCGGCGATTATTGTCGATCGTCAGCAAACTGATCTTGATCTGTGATTTGGCATTTTCTTTCGCTAGATTTAGGCCAAGTTTGGTATCTTCAAGATCAACCTGTGCTTGTCTAATCTGAATGTCCGCCTGGTTGATTCTTGCTCTTGTTGTACCTCCCGTGAAGATTGGCACCGAAAGATTTAAACCTATGCTCGAGGTCTTTGGCCAGCTAAAATCACCACCAATAGGAAACCCTTTACCAAATCCATTAAAACCAAAATCTCCACCTAAGGATAATTTAGGGTATAGATCAGCAACTTTCGATTTCTTATTCAGTTCGTAAAGTTCAATTTGCTTCTTCATCAACTGCACCTCGGTCCTATTTTCTACATTATCCGATTCCACGGCCAATGCTGCATTAATATCAAAAGTCTCTTCAGATAATTCAATGTCTTCCTCGATCGGCTTCCCGATTGCGAATTTCAATGCATTTTCTTTGATCTGTACGGCGTTGGTTGTTTGTTGTTTCTGTGCCTCCAGGTTATTCACATTGACCACCAAGCGATCCAAATCTATTTTTTTTGCAAGCCCAGCTTTCACAAGTCCTTCCGTCACATCTTTCGTTTTTGTGGTACTTTGCAAGTTATTTTCTATCGTTTGAAGTTTCAGATGTTCTTGGTAGATATCATAGTAAGCATTTGCTACTTTTTCGATCACCTGTTCATCTGTTAACTGCGCATTTATTTGGTAAAACTCTTTTGTTGTCTTAGCAGCTTTCAACCCTGTAAAGATTGATTGATTAAAAAGCTGCTGATTCAGAGAAACCACTGCTGTTGAATTCCAGGGTTGTCCCATTTTAATCTTTTGAGTCTGACCACCGGCTTCCAATACCATTTCTGGAATTAACACATTGTATTTTAAGGAACCATTTGCTGTAATTTGTGGCAACGCGCTACCCCTAACCTCATCAATCTGGTATTGCGAGTTTTCGAGATCTAACTTTGCCTTTTTAGCTTCCTTTTTGTTCTGCAAAGCAAATTTAATCGCATCACTTAAGCTCAATTGTTGCTGTGCATGACTCTGGAAAACCATCGTACCTAATAAAAGGCTGGCTAGTATTCTGATTGTTTTCATTCCTAATTTATTTGTCCTAATTTTATATCTACTTTTTATTTATACCATTAAAAAACAGCTTGGTAGCCAGCTTTTGTTTCTGCAATACTTCATCAAACCGATCCTGATTTGGAATCCCCGAAATGATATCGGAAATATTGCACATCAAGGATAAGCTTTTCATCAATTCCACATAGATTTCGGCTGTTTCATAGAGATGCTCCCCATCGATTTCACCTTTTTCGGCACCGATCTGAAGGATCTCAAACAAGGCTTTCACATCGCGGTCGTGGAGACATTGAAAAAAATCCTGCATGGAAAGTCCCTTGATCCATTCCAGATTTTCGTTCATGTGCAACATATAGTATTTACGGACAAATGCATCGCGCAGTTCCAGTATTTTCATGATCAGCTCGTAAGTGGTGCCCACATGCACAGCCACCATCTTCTCCTCCTCTTCCCTATATTCATCTGTCAAACGCACAATCACATCCCGTATAAGTGCATTCTTTTCCGAATAATAGTAGTACAAATTCGCTTTGGTAATTTTTATATCCTCCGCAATTTCATTCATCGTAGTCTTACTAAAACCGTAATGCATAAAGCGTCTTATCGCTGCATGAATGATTTGATCTTTTCTATCTTCCATTCTTCAAAAAACTCCTTTCTACTTTCTGACTTTTGTCAAAAATTGTTCAAAAATATAAAAAGTAACATCTTGGGCAAAATAAATTTTGAAATTGTAATAATTTTGATATTAACCTGACAACAAAAAAGGCAAACTCTCGAGTTTGCCTTTTATTATACGAACAGATCTGTTAGAATGCGACCGTGTTCTGAAAATGTTTTAAGAATTTTCGTTTATCCAGTTTATAGAGCCGTGCTGCGCGATAGGCAACTCCAGTCTGCACTTCGTCGAGCTCTTTTAGAAAGCCATAATTTTGCATTTTCTTTCTAAAATTGCGTTTATCGAGTGGTTTATTCAAGATTCCCTCATACACCAGCTGTAACTGGGTGAGGGTAAATTTTTCGGGTAGCAGCTCAAAAGCAATCGGCTTATAAGCAAGGCGCCGCTGCAATCGCTCCAGACAGAGGTCCAAAATCTGCTTATGGTCAAATGCCAGTTCAGGTACATTCCGAACGGGAAACCACTTCGCCTGTTTCATATAATTTGTAACAGGCTTGGTTTTCAATTTGGTATTATCCAGCTGCACGAGGGCGTAATAGGCCACCGTCAGAATGCGCCCCTTTGGATGCCGTTTTAATCCGGCAAAGGAATGCAGTTGATCCATAAATACATCTTTCAAACCTGTATTCTCATACAAAATTCGTTTTACGGCATCTTCCATCTCTTCGTCATTATCCACGAAAAAACCTGGCAATGCCCACCAATCCTTAAAAGGATATTCATTTCTTTCGGCCAAAAGAACTTTTAATTCTCCTTCGTGAAAGCCTAATATGACACAGTCAACGGTAAAATTACTATACAAAACTTCTAAATTTATTTATGTGCAATATACTGAGCTAAATTTAGCGGTTACTAATCATCGGGTTATCTGTAACAATTATACGCTTCCTAAACGTGATGCGCAAAAAAATATTGAAAAATTTATTCAAAGTGTAGAATATACACTATAAAAATCTTATATTCGTAAAACCTAAAATATAGCGTGTGATAAAAGAAATTAAAAAAATAGGTGTATTAACGTCGGGAGGTGATGCTCCCGGTATGAATGCCTGTATTCGTGCTGTTGTTCGAACAGCGTTACATAAGGGATTGCAAGTAACGGGTATTTATCAAGGATACCAAGGTCTGATCGATGCAAATTTCATGGAAATGGATACGCGTTCGGTCAGCAATATTATACAACGTGGTGGTACGATACTAAAAACAGCGCGTTGCATGGAGTTCAAGACGCCGGAAGGCCGTCGAAAAGGATATGACAACCTGATCGCTGCCGGTGTGGATGCATTGGTGGTTATTGGTGGTGACGGCACCTTTACAGGGGCTAATTTTTTCTCCAAAGAATTTGAGATACCTATTATAGGTATACCTGGTACAATAGATAACGACCTTTACGGTTCTGATTATACCATCGGTTACGATACGGCCAACAATACAGTCATTGAAGCTATTGATAAAATCAGAGATACTGCGGCGTCACATGAACGTCTTTTCTTTGTTGAAGTAATGGGCCGGGATTCAGGTTGTATTGCGTTGAATGCAGGTATTGCAGGCGGAGCCGAGGCAATCTTACTTCCAGAGAAAGAAACGGCCATTGACGATTTAATCCGTCATTTAGAAGACGGCGCCATTAAAAAGAAATCGTCATCTATTGTTATTGTTGCAGAGGGCGACCAAAATGGTGGTGCTTATTATGTCGCAAAAAAAGTAAAAGAAAAGTTTGATCATTACGACACGAAAGTTAGTATATTAGGGCATTTGCAACGAGGTGGTTCTCCAACGAGTTTCGACCGCGTGCTTGCGAGTAGATTGGGCTTTGCTGCTGTCAATGAATTATTGGCCGGAAACACACGAGTTACTGTTGGGCTTCGTGGTAATGAAATCAAGACAACTCCAATTGAAGAAGCAATCAGCAATAAGGAAATTAAACTTAGCCCTGATTTATTGGAAATGGCTGAGATTTTATAATCATAATTTGAACAGACATGATAGCAGTAGTATATAGTGGATCTCGATTCTCAGACTGGAGATTGGCTGACAAGGGGCGGATCACTACGGGGTTCCGCATGAACGGGATCAATCCTTATCTTCAAGATGAGCGCTCCATACTACAGCATTTACATAAAAACACCAACCTGATCAACAACGCCGAAAAAATCAGACGGATCTATTTTTTTGGAGCGGGATCTTCGTCGAAGGAACGTAAGGATAAAATAAAAAACGTTCTCGAACGTTTTTTCGTCAATGCGCGCGTACGGGTTGATCATGATGTCATTGCTTCGGCAATTTCAACTTTCGGCGACGAAAGAGGAATCATTGGTATCATTGGGAGTGGATCAAATGCAGCTTATTATACAGGGAAAAAAATCATTGACAATAACTATGGTCTAGGTTATATTCTGGCCGATGAAGGGGCGACAAACTGGAATAGCCAGCAGTTGCTCAAACATTATATGACAGATACCTTACCTGTTGATCTGCGGGACAAACTGGAAAGAGAATTTAACATCGATAAGAAAACCATTTTGGAAAGGGTGTATATTTCCCCACAACCGACAAATTTTCTGAATTCATTTACCGACTTTGTCCTCGAAAATAAAGATCATCTATTCATTAGTCAATTGGTTAAAAATGGTCTTCGTACGTTTATAAAAACTTACATCAAGCCCTTAATGAAAGAATATCCGGACAGTGACGTAAACTTTACAGGTTCAGTAGCGTTTAATTATGAGCACCTGCTTCGGGAAGTTGCCACAGACGAATTTAATATCAGTATTGGTACTGTTGTAAAAGAACCGATACATAATTTAATTAAATATTATATCAATAAAAATTAAGAATATGAAAATTGGAATTAACGGATTTGGCCGTATTGGTCGTTTAGCATTTAGAGCGGCTATCAATCGTCCAGAAATTGAAATTGTTGGTATCAATGACTTAGTTGAACCAGATTATATGGCTTATATGTTGAAATATGATTCAACACATGGCAAATTTGACGGTTCTGTAGAAGTAAAAGACGGTAATTTGGTTGTTAACGGAAAAACTATCCGTGTTACAGCTGAGAAAGATCCGGCAAACTTGAAATGGAATGAAGTAGGTGCTGAAGTAATCATCGAATCTACAGGTTTCTTCTTGACTCAAGAGTTGGCTCAAAAACACATCGATGCAGGTGCTAAAAAAGTGGTAATGTCTGCTCCAGCGAAAGACGACACCCCTACTTTCGTAATGGGTGTAAACCACAAAGAATTGAAAGCTGATCAACACATCGTTTCAAACGCTTCATGTACTACAAACTGTTTAGCGCCTATCGCTAAAGTATTAAACGATAAATTTGGTATCGTTGAAGGTTTGATGACAACAGTACACGCGGTTACAGCAACACAAAAAACTGTAGACGGTCCTTCAGTAAAAGACTGGAGAGGTGGTCGTGGTGCATACCAAAACATCATCCCTTCATCTACAGGTGCTGCTAAAGCAGTAGGTTTGGTTCTTCCAGAATTGAAAGGTAAATTGACAGGTATGTCATTGCGCGTTCCTACAGCAGACGTTTCAGTTGTTGACTTAACAGTACGTTTGAACAAAGGTGCTTCATACGAAGAAATCAAAACTGCAATGAAAGAAGCTTCTGAAGGCGAATTGAAAGGTATCTTAGGTTATACTGAAGACGAAGTTGTTTCTTCAGATTTCTTAGGTGATGCACGTACATCAATCTTCGATGCAAAAGCAGGAATTTCATTGAATGATAACTTCGTTAAAGTTGTATCTTGGTATGACAACGAATGGGGATATTCAAACAAAATCGTTGACTTGGTATTAGAAGTTGGTAAATTGTCTTAATCAACTCGACCAGTAATCCTATAAAGGGGCTATTCTACACGAATAGCCCCTTATTTTTTTTCCTTAAAAATCAGCAGGTTGGCGTTTAAACGCAAAAAAAAGCGCTTTTAGCTTTCGTAATTCAAATAATCCGTCTATATTTGCATCATCAATAAGGCAGACAGCTAAATTGAAAAGGTGCCATAGCTCAGTTGGTAGAGCAAAGGACTGAAAATCCTTGTGTCGCTGGTTCGAATCCAGCTGGCACCACCAAAAAGGAAGAACGCAAGGTTCTGACAGATTGAAAGAATAATAATTCCAATGCGAAAATAGCTCAGCTGGTAGAGCACAACCTTGCCAAGGTTGGGGTCGCGAGTTCGAATCTCGTTTTTCGCTCACCTGCCTAGGTGGTGGAACTGGTAGACACGCAGGACTTAAAATCCTGTTCCCGTTAAGGGAGTGCGGGTTCGATTCCCGCCCTAGGTACAAAAAGAGACGCCGAATATCGGTTGTCTCTTTTTTTTTATACCAATATAAACCCTTTGCCCCAAATTTAATATTAGGCCATTTCGAGTTCGATTTGAGCGCAATACTACGATTAATATCATCGTAACATAATTTTTATGTTTCCAATTTGGGATTTTAGAAAAATTAATCGTAATATTGCAATAACATTATGGGACTTACTAAGACAGAAATATTCACAGAAGAGCAGAATCAGCTCGCCACAATGCTCAAAGCGTTGGGCCATCCTGCCCGTATTGCGATCCTTCAATCCATCATCCGTGCAAATTCGTGTATCTGTGGTGATTTGGTTGAGGAACTAGGATTGGCACAGCCAACAATTTCCCAGCACCTTAAAGAATTGAAGAATGCGGGTATTATCCAGGGCACCATTGAGGGTGTACGGGTATGCTATTGCATTGAACCGAAAGCCTGGAAATTATTGAAAACAAACCTGGCAGCTTTCTTTGACTCTTATAAAGAGAACACAAACTGTTGCTAAAAAAATTTACATCAATTAATCGTTAAATTGCAATATAACATGAACAACTCCGCATTTATCAGCTGGGAAACGTTTAAAACGCAGCTCCAGCAAAACCCGAATCAAATTTTACAATTTGAATATGCAGCAGGTAAATGGGTAGATCCCTCCTACCATATTACAGAAATCAAACAGGCTCCTATCGTATCCGTCGATTGTGGTGGCGTAATGAACTCCTGGACTGAAATCATTGTCCAACTATGGGAACCAAGGGAAACAGAAGAAGGCCGTGCAATGCAGGCAAGTAAAGCGATGTCTATCGTAGATATCGTTGAAAAGAAATTGCCGCTTAATCCCAATGCTATTGTAAAAATTGAATTTGGCAACTCGCAGTTCGATACACGCCAAATGTATCCGGGTAATTTTACCGTATCCGGACAAGATTTAATCGTTAACCTTACTCCAGATTATACCCAGTGCAAAGCCATTAACCGTGGAGGAAGCTGTGGCACCACTTCAGATGGAGAAGAATGCTGCGCACCCGTTGCTAAAGCCGAACCTGTAAAGCTGGAAATGGTTAATCTGGCTGCTGATGGACCCGTTTGTAAACCTGGTGGCGGCTGCTGCTAATCAAAACATTAAAAAATGGAAAAAATATTGGTACTCTGCACCGGCAACAGTTGCCGCAGCCAAATTGCAGAAGGATTTTTAAGACATTTCGCAGGTAGCCGAGCCGAGGTTTATAGCGCCGGCATAGAAACGCATGGCGTTAACCCTAAAGCTATTCAGGTTATGGCTGAAGCCGGCATTGATATCTCATCCCACACCTCTAATCATGTCAATGAGTATGCGGCAATAGACTTTGACCATGTAATTACGGTCTGTGATAATGCCAAAGAGAGTTGTCCATATTTTCCTTCAAGGGCTAAAAAACTACATTACAATTTCCCAGACCCGGCAAAAGCTACCGGGACGGAGGAAGAAGTTATGAATGAATTCAGAAGGGTACGTGATCTTATCAAAACATACAGTGCTGAATTTGTAGCGGAAAATCTCGACAAATAAACATACCCACTAACAAAAAAATATGTCAGCCAACAACTGCGCCCCAGCACATGAAAGGAAAAAATTGAGTTTCCTCGACCGATACCTTACCTTATGGATTTTCCTGGCGATGGCAATCGGAGTATCTATTGGATTCCTTTTCCCGTCTTCGTCTGATTTTATCAATTCTTTCTCAAGCGGCACCACCAATATTCCACTTGCCATTGGCCTGATCCTGATGATGTATCCACCACTTGCCAAGGTGAAATATGAAAATATGGGCAACGTATTTAAGGACACAAAGGTACTGGGGGCTTCCCTACTCCTGAACTGGATCATAGGGCCTATTTTAATGTTTATCCTGGCGATTGTATTTCTTCGGGGCTACCCCGGATATATGATCGGCCTTATTCTTATCGGGCTAGCCCGCTGCATTGCAATGGTCGTTGTATGGAATGAGCTGGCAGAAGGAAACCGCGAGTATGCTGCTGGACTCATCGCCCTCAATAGCATTTTTCAGGTTTTATTGTACAGCGTCTATGCTTATATCTTTATCACCGTTCTGCCCCCAGTATTTGGGATGAAAGGTCTTGATGTCAATATTTCGATCGGTCAGATTGCGGAAAGTGTTGGAATTTATTTGGGCATTCCCTTTGCAATGGGCATAATCAGCCGTTATGGCCTGATTAAGTTAAATGGAGAAGAATGGTTCCAAAGCAAATTTGTACCGCTCATCTCTCCCATCACCTTAATCGCGTTATTATTTACAATTGTAATCATGTTCAGCCTGAAAGGTGAACTGATCGTTCAGATTCCTATGGACGTTGTCAGAATTGCGATTCCTTTGGTGATCTATTTTGCCATTATGTTCCTGGTGAGCTTTTTTATCGGTAAACGAATGGGCGCAGATTATTCCAAAAATGCAGCCATTTCTTTTACAGCTTCCGGTAATAATTTTGAGTTGGCTATTGCAGTTGCTATTGGGGTCTTCGGCATCAACAGTGGCCAGGCATTTGCCGGTGTTATCGGTCCACTCGTGGAAGTGCCTGCATTGATTGCCTTGGTCAATGTAGCTTTTTGGTTAAGAAAGAAATATTACAAAGGCCAGGTGGTATAGCCCAAGAAAATTATTTATTGCCAGAAAATTGATAAATTAGTTGATATGTTCCATTCAGCTCATTCTCGCAGGCACTGGCCTACACTCCTGCTGTCCGTACTCTTCTCCTTAAATGGCTTAGACCTCAGCGCACAGTTGTTTCATCAGGACAGCCTAAAATTAATAGCCCGACAGTTTGCCTTTACCGAAGGGCCGGCAGTGGACAAAGCCGGGGACATCTATTTTACCGACCAGCCCAATAACAAAATCTGGAAATATAGCACCAAAGGGCAACTTTCGCTTTTTAAAGATTCTGCAGGCCGCGCAAATGGATTGTACTTTAACCATCAGGGTCAGCTCCTTGCCTGTGCCGACGAAAAGAACGAGATCTGGTCAATCAGCAAAGATGGTCAGGTTACCGTCCTGCTGACCGCTATCGACGGAAAGAAACTGAATGGTCCAAATGATATTTGGGCAGACAAGAAAGGTGGCATCTACTTTACAGACCCCTTTTATCTGCGCGATTATTGGACCCGGAAAAAGCCAGAAATAGCGGGGCAGAAAGTCTACTACCTTCCTCCAGGAAAAGCGAAAAAACCCATCGTAGTAGCTGATGATGTAAGCAAGCCGAACGGCATTGTCGGCTCGCCCGATGGAAGATACCTCTATGTCGCAGATATCGAACGGAATAAAACGTATAGGTACACCATTGAATCTGACGGCAAGCTCAGCGGACAGACAGCGCTTATCGATCAGGGATCTGACGGGATGACATTGGACCATCACGGAAATATTTATCTGACAGGCAAAGGCGTTTTTATTTATAGTCCGAAAGGCCTGCTGATCGGCCATATTGAAGTAAATGAACCATGGACATCCAATGTCTGTTTTGGAGGTAAAGATCGTACGGATCTATTTATCACTGCTTCAACAGCCATCTATAAGATCCCCATGTATACCCGGGGAGTGGATTAATACCAACGAAAGAAAAAAACATTTTTTATAGAAGCCCGTCAGATTTATGATATTTTTGAATGTTTAATTAACCGTATGAATAACCTCAAACAGTATATCAGAGACAAAAATTGGGTAGAAGTGCTGAACCACTGTAAAGTGCTCAATCCCGATGAACGTGCAGCAACTATAGCATATTTACATGCCTTGGATATTGATCGCGATATTTTAGCAAAGGACGACGGTAGTTTAGAAGGACCGGCACGACTTGATTTTTACGAGAACCGTCAACAGGTCTACGCCACGCTCAATTTTGCACTTATTGCCTGTACCCGCCAATTTGAGGATATCGCTAAAATTAAACGCTTAAATGGAACTTGGCAATTGTGCCCATTGAGGTCCTATTTACGCAATCCAACCATTGGCGTAGAACCCTTAATGGCCTTTTATCGGCTTTTTCTGCCCGACTATCTGCATAAGATCGTTAAGGCCTCACAAAAGGAACGTTTCGATGGTATTGATTTCAAGGTACTATGGGCATTTTACCAACAAGGTTGGATCACCTTTGATGAAAGCTATTTTGTTGCTCGTTTGTTGACAGTAGATACGCATGACAGAAATACAGAAGAGGAGGCCGATTTTTTATTGAAAAATCCTGCGGTAATCGACAACGTATTTCTACAATTCCACCGCTATGAAATTTCAGTACTCGACCTTTCAAAATGGGAAGCACGTACGGGATATGTCTGTAAAAAAGTGACTGAATATTGGACCGAAGTCATACAGATCATGCAGGAGAAGGGCTATGTATTTAACCGCGCTATTATTCCAGATTTAATGGAATCCTTACTCAATAACTGGAAGAAGCCACATTTAGATTGGCATATCCGACTTTTGGGCATATTTAATACAACACAACACGATTATCTACAGCAACAACAGCTCTTGTTTTCGCTACTGAATACCTCGAATACAAGCCTTATTAATTTTTCGGTCAGACAGATCAAGACAATCTATAAAATGGAAGGTTTTGATGAAAATGGATTCATTGATCATGTGAGTACTATTTTCCCAAAGGAGAAAATAGAAAAATCTCTGCTGCTGTGCTTGGATATCCTCGAACACCTGCTGAAAAAAGAAGAATATAGATCGCTTGACATTTCCGCAGATCTATCCATGCTGTTACTCCAGACTGATTCAAAAGTACAGGAAAAAGGTGCCCAGCTTTTAGTAGAACGGGCTGATCCGGAAGTCCTGAAAGATATCGTTGAACCCCACCGCACTAATTTAAAACTTAAGACCCTCGAAGTTCTCGGCTTGGCGCAGGCGACTCCCGTCGTGGAAGATACCGCCATGGCAGACCCCGCGTTTGAAGAGTTGGCAGAACACCTGGAACAGGTCACGATTCCTTCAACTTGGGATGCTTTGTTATTTCAGATCGGTCATTTCATCAGAACGAAGTCTGCTTTAGATTTCGACCTCTTCCTCGAAGGGCTGAATCAGTTACAGAACGATATCCCTGAAGACTACAAAAAGCAATTGAAACCCTATTGCAAACAGCTGTTCAGCCGTTTTTGGGACATTGACTACATGCGCTCTTTCGCTGATTTTACGCACTATTGGATTGGCGAAGATAGCGGCGAAAAAACTGGCCGTAAAAGTGATAGTATTCCCTTTGCACAGCATAAGCTAGATTGGATGCGACAAAAACTCGCCAGCAACAACAGCTTGCCATTTCTGTCGACACCGAGTCACCTCCCCTTTTACCTGCATCCTAACGTACTGATAAAACGCCTACTCGCGTATGAACAAAAAAAGGTTGCCATTGAAATAGAAGATCTAATCGTCGCCTGTAACAGATTGTTATATCAACAAACAGATGAAGAGACTATTCGTCTTGTAAAGACCTTAAAGGGAAATTACGCTTCTGCGATGCAGTACTTTTTGGGAGCTACAGACCAGGTTAAGCCCACAGCAGATGTATTGGCACTCTGGGCGCAGGTAACACGGATCAAACAGCCCGATCAGGTATTTTCGGAATTCGAACATACTTCAGCCAAAAGCTATCCCGCTGTCGTAAATCCATTTGAGATCACATTCGAAATTGTCGTCGACAAAAACGAATACGCAACCTGGCACAGAATGTTTCTGGAACACAACTGGAATTATACCTGGATTAGACAGGAAGAAACCAAACATTACCCACCGTTATTCTATCATACAGCACCTTTTTCGACGGCATTTCGAGAAGCCATTGCCTTTCAACTCAGCTTAACACCTCAATACATTGGTCCGCTGTTATGCCGCTATATCCCAGACACCGCTTCAGGAAATGAAGTCCCGGACATGGAAAACTGCCTATACCCGATGCAGTTCGTGATGGATAATCGCCTGGAGGTACGGGGCAGCGGATGGCTCTATATTGCTGTTTGTTTATTGTTTGAAAAGAAGATCTCAAGAGATCTGGCGACAGAATATGTGCAGTTTGCACTTTTAAATAAAAAACAGGATCTTTCCTACCTTGCTGATATCATCGGTAGGCTACTTGCTGCCGGATATGCACCTGTTAACAGGTTTATCGAATATTTAGATCGCCCATTTGTAGCACAGCAGATCAAAAAGTTCCAATTCGTATGTCTGGAAAAAACCTTGGAACATCTGGATGGCGAAAGTCTCCCTGTAAACAGCAAGAAATTGGTCGCTCATTATGTCGAGGTTTCGGCCCAACTTCAAAGGGAAGTAAATCCGATATTTTTAAGTAAAGTAAAACGCAAATGAATGTAGACTTTGAATATCAGTATCAACATACTTCTACGATCGCTATGGGGAGTAAGGATAAATCGTTCATCCTGGCGCATTGTTCTGAAATCGAACAGGACAATCAGGTTCCCTGCTTCTTTTATGGCAGCATTATCAATTCATTTGTTGCTTCAAAATGTTTAAGTACACTCGGTAAAACGGTACGTTCTCATTTTGCAATTAGCCCAGATCAGCGCATCAATATGCGCGACCCGATCGTTTCTGTCGGTAATGGCCAGCTTCATTTTGAAGCATTTTCATCCTGCAACAGTGTTTACGCGCGCATTGACGTGCTGCAAACAGGAATTGACGGAGAGTTTATTCAAGCTGGCTGCACCAATGTTGATTTTAACGATGTAACGATCCGGGCTTTCAATTCCGTTGGCCGCACCGATAAATTGATCGTCGGTGTAGGTTCCAATGAGCTGAGGGTCATCACTGCACGCGCAGAGACTACAGAAAAAAAAGTGAGTTTGCCCGATCGCTGGATTAAAGGATTGGGCAATGTCCAGGTCTACTTATCGCAAATGGAGCTTGCCTTTCAATTGAACAGAATTGAAGCATTGCAGCTCTTTAAAGCTATACCTAAAAGCGCGGTTAAGCCCGAATACTTTTTATCTAAATCGGGCAACAGCTATACTTTTTCTGCTGTTGCCAAGCCTAACAGTTTAAAAATAGGTGGCATTCATCGGCTCAATCTGATCGAAAACCTCCTTATACATGTAGACAGTGTGTCATTCTATAAACACGAAGATCAGCAAAGTACAGCGGTAGTACTTGATTTCAAGGACATACAAATGCTGTTTCTACTTTCCGAAAGCGTCTATCGAGGTTTTTCTGGTGAAAGTAAGCATATCGAAAACCTGCTTGTTCAACTGCCGGAAGAATGGCTCTTGGGTATCAATAATTATTTTAAAACCAATGAGGTTTTTCAACCTACGCTACTTTCCATAGAACATGACATTCAGTTCGGCACCATGGAAACCATGCAGGCCTCATTATCCAGTATGGGATTATTGGGTTACGATTTGTGGAGCAACAATTATTTTTACAGAAAACTTCCATTCAAACTTTCACGCTTAAAACGCTTTAATCCAAGGTTGCAAAATGCCGTTAAGTTGATTGATGAAGATGCTGTGCTGCTCCTGCAGCATGACAAAAATGGTATTAAGGCCGAAGTAAAAGGCAGTGCTGACCTGAGCCATATTGTCGCCGGTAAAGGAAATGATCTGCAATGTACCTGTACCTGGTTTACAAATAACCGGACAAACAGGGGCCTCTGCAAACACATCCTGGCAGTAAAGATGAAGTTGAGTGATATTTCGTAACTTGCCATACACCACAGCATTTTAAAATGGACTGTTTCCCCAAATTCAACCTTAACGATGTACCAATCGCTCTCTCTTCTTACATTTCATTATCCGCACTTACCTGTGCTTTATAGCGATCAATCTTTTGGTAAACCTTGTTAAAAAACATTTTCTTGTCCCGTGTTCCGGCCGTATTTAATAACCTGGAATTTTTGAGCTGATGCTGATAGAAATTGAAGGCGTGTCGACAGCTGTCTTTATCATTGGTAATGAAATAGCCCAGCATCGTATGCGGAACGAATAATGACTTTCTGTCGTTATTTCCAACTAGGACATTATTATTTAAAATCAATAGCTCATGGTAGTACAGCTGGTACTGGTCATTGTTTGGCGCACAACTTTTCTCCAGTGAAAACAGCAGTTCTTTAAGCTGCTCACAGAGCATTTTTCCGTTTTCGGCGGTCAGTAAGCCGGTCTGGGAAAAATAGATGATCTGCTGGAGTGTACTGTTAATTGTGGTATCATTCCAGATCTCTTTCACCCGGATGGACGAATAATAATCGTAAAGCTTCTGGCCTCTACTATCGATGGGTGTTTTCGACAAAAAAGATTCGAAAGACAATTCCAAACCGTCTGGACTCAACAAATTGAGCCATACATATTTTTTGAATATAGACAAAAGCCCTGTATTGATGGTATAAAAGATCGGAATATCCTTTGCCGAGTAATACAGGTAAGTCTGAAGATTGGGTTCAAACTCCGTTAACGATTTAAACGAATGCTCCAGATAATTTGACAGATCATTAAAGGACTGGATTTCCGCTGTTTTTTTTACTAAGATGTGATCACTTTGCTGAAATAGCTTATCCAAAGAAATTGAAAAGCGATTTGCAAGCTGCACCGTCTCTCCTATTGAAAATTTGCTCTTCATTGAAATTCTGCGGTGCGCCGCATCATAACTAATATCAAGCGCGTCTGCAATCACCTCAATAAGAGATTTCGAGGGATCAATTTTCCGCTGTATTTCCTGAATCAACTTTTCCTGATACATAAGCCAATTATTATTTGCGATAATCACAAAAATAAAAATTTATATTATTGTTTCCCACAATTTTAACTGCGATTATCACAATAAATTTGGAAGACAATAAACATATATTTTATTAAAAGCCAGCTATGAAAACCGTAATAAATAAACAAGAGGAATTAGCAAGCCGATTCCCGATCTTGACAGACACCCGTCTATCGCCATCGCTCTTCCAGGGCAACATTGAAAACTTCATCGGCATGAGTCAAGTCCCTACAGGTGTCATCGGCCCCCTTAAAGTTCATGGCACTTCAGCCAACGGAAATTACCATATTCCCCTTGCCACAACTGAGGGTGCATTGGTTGCATCCTATCACCGCGGATCTAAAGCCTGTTTGCTCGCTGGCGGGATTACCTCGATCTGCCTGCAAGAAGGAGTTCAGAGAAGCCCCGTATTCAAATTTGAGAACATCAAAGATTTAAGTCTTTTCGTTTCCTGGTTCCTCGCAGAGAAAGAAAACTTTCAGGAAATCGTCAAACGCACAAGCAGATTTGCTAAGTTAACCGATACCCGCATACAGATTGAAGGCAACCATTTAACCATATCTTTTGAATATTTCACTTCGGATGCGGCTGGCCAGAATATGGTTACTATCTGCACAGAGGCCATCTGCCGGTTTATGATTGACTCTTGTCCTATTAAGCCCAGTCACTGGTTTATTGAGGGAAACAGCTCGGGAGACAAAAAAGCGACCGCCGCAGCTTTCAATCATGTCAGGGGTAAAAAGGTAACCGCTGAAATAACATTACCGGCCAGCATCGTGTCCGAAATCCTTAAAACTTCAGCCGAGCTGATGGATCGCTATTGGCGTACGTCCACCATGGGTGTTATCCAAAGTGGAGCTATAGGTGCACAGGGGCATTATGCCAATGGATTGGCCGCGTTGTTTTTGGCAACGGGCCAGGATGTCGCCTGTGTTGCCGAAGCGGCAACGGGTATCACGCGAATAGAGCAGAATAAAGACGGATCACTCTATGCAGCCGTCACTTTACCCAATCTTATTGTCGGCACTATCGGTGGTGGAACAGCACTTCCGACCCAAAGAGAGTGCCTGGAAATGATGGACTGTTATGGCGAAGGGAAGGCCATAAAATATGCCGAAATAGCTGCAGCCCTTGCGCTCGCCGGAGAATTATCTATTGCCGCGGCCCTTTCGGCAGGTCATTTTACACAGGCACATCAAAAATTAGGCAGAAAAAAATCACTATAAAATGGAAACTAAAAAAGAAAACAGATGGAATGTGCCCAATGCACTTTCCGCCTATCGTATACTGGCATTACCCTTTATCAGCTATGCCCTTTTAACAGCAGACAGGGATCTGTTTATCCTATTGCTGTCCATCAACCTGATTAGCGATATCCTCGATGGATTAATCGCCAGGCTATTTAACCTTCAGACGGAATTTGGCGCCAAAATAGATTCGATCGCAGATATCGGAACATACCTCATGGCATTCATCGGCATGATAACATTGGAAAAAGGATTTGTAATGGCCTATAAAGTCGAATTTATCCTACTTATTGCCCTGTGGATTGTTCCCCAGATCTATGCTCTTATCCGATTTAAACGCTTTCCCAGCTTCCATTTATGGTCCTATAAATTAACGGGCTATCTTCAGGGCATATTTATCTTTAGCTATTTTATATTCGGTTTTAACAGCTTTTATTTCCACCTGATGCTAACCGTAAGTTATTTGGCCTATCTGGAAGAATTGGTCCTCGTGATTATTCTCCCGAAGTTGCAATCCAATCTGAAAAGTATATTCCTTATCCAATTACAAAAAAAAGCTTGATTATGTATGTATTGATGGCGAATATAGTGTTGTTATTTTTTGGCATCGGGGCATTGGTCACAGGCTATCTCAATAAGAATAGTCAAGTTCCACAAGCCAGGGAACGCTGGTTAAAACTAGGTTTTTACTTTCTGATTTTGATGCTTGTCTTTTTTTCCATTTATACGGACTATGTCAGACTTTTGGCTATTTGCATTGGAATAGTCGGTTTTTACGAAATTGTCAAGGCCCACCTATATTCAGAACGACCGCTGCTATTCTTATGTCCTGTAGTGGTCCTTTATCTCGCTCTTATCGCTGCGTTTATAAACTTCGGCCATAGGGCATCGACAGAAAAGGTTTGTTTTATCTATTTTATGGTGGTGATTTTTGATGGATTCAGCCAGCTCTGCGGTCAATTATTCGGCAAAAGAAAACTTATTCCCTCGGTTAGTCCCAATAAAACTGTTGAAGGTTTAATTGGCGCTTTGGTCATTGGCACTGGTACCAGCCTTTTCCTCTTTCCATCCATCGACCTGTCCATCACGCAAACTTTAAAGACCGCCCTTTTTATTTGCTTTTCCGCATTGCTGGGCGATCTATTGGCTTCGTGGTACAAACGAAGCTGTCAAATTAAAGATTACGGCACCCTCATTCCAGGGCATGGCGGAATACTGGATCGATTTGACAGCTTTATATTCAGTGGAGCCATGTATGGGCTCATTTATCTTTAAAAGCAACATCATGAAAAACGATTTAGAGAACATGCTCCTATTAGGCACCCTTTTCTTGCTGCTATTCGGACTTGCTGAACTATTGTATCAACAGTTTAAGGTCAAAGCTGAGTTTACCCGAAAACTCGTCCATGTAGGTACGGGGATAATCTGCATGTCGTTCCCGATTTTGATCAGCAGCCACTGGTCTGTTTTCATCCTATGCGGATTGTTCACTTTGATTTTATTGCTGTCCATCAAGTTCGATTTATTGAAATCTATCCATGCAATCGACCGAAAATCTGTCGGTAGCCTGGCCTATCCTGCGGCAGTCTATCTTTGCTTTCTCGCACAGATATTGTTGGACAAAGGGTCCATTTTTTATTATTTGCCCTTGCTCACCTTGGCAATATGTGATCCGATGGCGGCATTATCTGGCAAAAAATGGCCTTATGGTTCTTACCGCCTATTCGGTGCGCGAAAAACACTACTAGGATCCGCAGTGTTCTTTGTATGCACTTTGATTACCGTGGTTGTAATTGGATACTATATGCAAGAGCCAAGCCTGCACATGAGCGAAATCACCATGATATGTACCCTGGCTTTTGCCGTGACCATAGCCGAAGCATGTAGCAAAGACGGTTACGACAATATAAGCATTCCGGTCAGTAGCATGCTCAGTCTGTATATTCTATTTCCCTGATAACGAACAGTCCAGTTTTAAAGGTAGATGATGAAACTTCAAGCAATTTTATTTATCTTTATATTGAAATAAAGATTCGCTTAGCTATTCTGGCAAAAGCGATTAAAAATGACCATTTCATCTTTAAATCTAAAATCACTCCGACATGTATAAAACCGTATTAACGAGGCAATTTTATTTAAGCGTAATCGCCATCATAATCCTACCATTTACCACCTTGGGCCAAAGCCTTCCATTACAACTATTACCCTCCGGTCATATTGTAGTAGAAGCTGAAATCGAAGGAAAGAAAGGAAATTTTATCTTCGATACAGGCGGGGGGATTAATCTTTTTTTTGAAGATTTTGCCAAAGACCTGAAAAAAAATGAAAGCTATAATTTTCTCACGGCATTTCGCGCAACAGGTGAAAAAATGACAATCCCTATTTACAGATCCTCTACCATTAAATTCAATGGTAAAGAGTTTAATGATATTCCGTTTTCAACATTCGACATGAAATTGGCCGGTATTAATGGCCTAATTTCCCTTCCAATGCTTTACGACACTGAGTTTATAATAGACTACACAAAGAAACAGCTTATTTTTCCGAAGGAAAAACTAAAAAGTGAGAAAATTATTCAGATACAACTGACGACCAATGCCGATCGATCTCTTGATATCACCACGGAAGTATATCTAAACGACAAGTACAGGATCAACATTTTATTGGATTCAGGAGCTGGCGATGATTCATTTTGGTTTAGCGATCGGTTTATCCCTATCTTGGGATTGGATCCGTCCAAACTGGAAATAACGGCGAGAGCTAGTGAGTTTAATCCCGAGATAAAAACAAAATATTACAAAGGACGAATTTCATCTGTCTCCAATTCTTTCTCAAAAGTAGAGACTCCTACGGTCTCATTTGTTGAAGGATTGATCTATGAAGGAAAGACCAGCATCAATTGGCTGGGCAAAAAGCTCGGATTCAACTTAAAAGAAAAGAAGATCTATTTATTGGATTAATCACTCTTAGATTTATATAAAATTTGGATTATTAAAAAATACAAGATGAATACAATAAAACCTCTATTGATCATTGTCCTATTTTTACTATGCAATCTTAAGCACATACAGGGCCAGCAACTTACCCAGTATGGAAAATCCGATACACTTTCGATTAAATCACAAATCTTTAATTCCGATAGAAAAGTCATACTCACCAAATCGTTAATGGGCAAATCGGATACGTTGGCAAGGAAGACCGTTATCTATTTTGATGCTGACGATACCCACATAAACGGAACTGTTTTGCAATCTGCAGATAACCTTACCGCGACTGCTGAAATGCCCAAATCAAATCTGGTCGGCATCATGCAGGTCGATCGAAATACAGAATTTCTTGAAAAAGAAAAGTTAGCAGCTTTTCTTGAAAAAGAATTGATCCCCTACCTCAAAGCAAATCAATACGACACACAAAAAATAACGCTTATTGGGCATTCTTTTGGTGGATATTTTGCTACCTATCTGTACCTGACAAACAATCAGCTATTCAATTCCTGCATTGCTGTAAGTCCAGCATACTGGCCCAATAAAAAGGACCTATTCAATGATCTTAACAGTTTAGGAAACAACTCACTTTCAGGTGATTTTTACATGGCTATCGGAAACAAACGTTGGGACGATATTTCGATCACCAAATACATCGATGAAATGGACAAGTTGCTGACAAAGCATCAGCTACAAATCAGGTACAGACTAAACCGGCTTGATGGATTCAGTCACAACGCAACATCAACTGTAGGCATTGGATTGGGTTTAAGCTATATTTTCGATCTGTGGGAATGGCAAAATATATTGAAGGAACAAGAACGGCGTTTAAAAAGCTCACCCGACTTTTGGGGGCACCTTGAAATTAAAGCCGATGCGCTCTATCATTTAAAACGATATTCGGAAGCAAAAGAGGGCTACCTTAAATCGCTGCATTTCTTAATCAACGACAAGGAAGAACAAAAAGAGAACATCAGAACTGCAAGCAAAAGGTTAAAAGAAAAAATCAAAAAATGTAAGTAATACGCACTACAAAAACAGCTGAAACCGCATCAGTTCGTTCATATTCTTATACTATAGTTTTCGAAGCATGCAACATTATTTGCAAACACAGTTCAATGGCGCCAATGTCATTGCAGTGTTTTTATCCGTCCGCTTTGGGTTTTCTTTTCGCCGATTATTTTATATTTTTGTACATCTTCCAGCAATAATCTAATTTAGTCGGGAACAACCATTATGCAGTTTAACTTCGCCTTTGATTCCAGTCCGTTTAAAACCCTGATCGCTTTTCATAAGATTATACCATCCTTTGAAGCAGCGGCCCTATCGCCGGTTGGCTTTCAGGCCAGCTATGCCCGATCGCTACTGGAAGAAATCAGTAAATACCCCGAACTTATTGATGGGGTCGAAAAAGCGGCAGACCTGCTACGCTATGAGCCTATTATCAAGGTGCTGCTGGCCGACCTGTTCCCGAGCTCGCTGACACATAATGAGATCAAGGCCGTTACCATTCCCTTCCATCTCTATACGTTCAACCATACCGCAAGACTGGAAAAAATATTAGCGGATGCCGGCGATCACTATGAATTTAGTCTTCGTGATATCTCGCCCGATACCTATTATATTCTCAATTGCTGCGTTATCATCAGCCAGTATTACGGCTTTAAGGTGGATGCCATGGATGCCCCCCTCTTCTTGGATATTCCAGATAAGAATAATATCATCCATCATTACCGCGTCTTATTCAATGCCGATTTTATCGATGTCCTTCCGACAGAACAGGCGCTAGATCTTACGGCTGAAGATATTACCGAACTGGTCGACAACTTTTCGGATATTGCCCTATGGAAGTCCAAATTTCCCGAGCAGAGCTGGATCCTAAAAGGCTTTTCCATTATGACGCTTTTTGATGCGACCATTGAAAATGCGGTGTCAAGCTTCAAAAGCAATCTGCTGCGCGAAAAAAGTGCTGTCCAGCTGGCAGAAATAGAAAGCATTTTCAGGTCGATTTATAAAATAAATGATCTGCGCATCGGATTGACCTCCTTTGAAAAGGTCAGGAACGAGTACAACTTACGGATTGTCGAAAAACAGCTGTACAGTCATCTGCTTTATGATTCGACGATCGAGGAATGTGAAAACATGCTCTGCAGCGAGACCTTGGAGAACCTGCTCACCAAGGATGAATATTTTGTTGTACCGGATATTGACAAGCTGCCGCTGGGTGATCCAAAGCAGGCCTATTTTATCAACAAGCTCAAGCAGCAACAGGTGAAGAGCTTTATTTTTGTTCCCCTCGTCGAAGGCGACAAAGTGCTGGGCTTACTGGAAATGTCCTCATCCAAAGTGCGGGAGCTCAATTCGGTCAATGCCAACAAGCTCAACTTCATTTTACCCTTTATCAAAGATAAAGTCTCGAAAGCATTTGCCGAAACTGAAAATCAGGTCGAAGCGGTGATCCAAAAGGAATATACCGCCATACACCCGAGTGTCAAATGGCGGTTTCAGGAGGAAGCCATCCATTTCCTCAACGACCGTGCCTTTGGAAAAGACTATGTCCTGCAGGAAATCGTCTTTGACCATGTTTATCCGCTCTATGGACAGATCGACGTACAGGGGTCCTCAGAATCCCGCAATCAGGCCATCCGTCAGGACCTCATCAATCAGAGCAAGGAACTGATCGCACTGTTCACGGCAGTCAACCAAACGCAGCGATTGCCACTCTTTGAGCAGAAGGTCTTCGATCTGGAAAGAAACCTGACGACGCTGCAGCAAGCGCTGCTGACCGATACGGAACAGCTTATGCTCGATTATTTTAACCAGGATATTCACCCTATTCTAGAAAATTTCAGGAAAAACAACAAAAATAGCGTCGCCACCGAAGCCATCGACCGCTATTTTGAGCGGATCAACCTCTCTATCGGCGGTTTTTATGAGGCCCGACAGGATTATGACAACTCCATCACGCTGATCAATAAAAAGCTGGTGGCCATCCTCGACGAAAAGCAGGTGGAAGCCCAAGAATACTTTCCACATTACTACGAGCGCTACAAGACAGACGGTATCGAGCACAACATGTATATCGGGGCCTCCATCGCTCCCGGTCGGAATTTTGAGCTCTACTACCTACGCAATTTACGGCTGTGGCAGCTGCAGGTGATGTGCGCGATGGAACGCGAGTTTAGGCAGCTCCAGCCCGCCCTTCCGCATCAGCTGGAAGTGACCTCATTGGTACTGGTCTTTGCCACCCCCATTTCCATCCGCTTTCGCATGGACGAGAAGCAGTTTGATATCGATGGATCCTATAATGTACGCTACGAGATTGCCAAGAAACGCATTGATAAAGCCAAGATCAAGGGCTCGACGGAGCGCATCACACAAAAAGGCAAACTGGTTGTTGTCTACTCCAATGTACATGAAGAAACAGAATACCTGGGATACATCAACCTACTACAGCACAAAGGATTACTCGACGAAAATATCGAGCAGTTTGAGGTGGAAGATCTGCAGGGACTGGTTGGCCTGAAAGCGATCCGTGTGGGATTCAATTTTCAAGATTTGCACTAAAGTAATTCCTGGTGTTCCATCAGGTAGGCCAAGAAGAGTATCATCTAATGATCTGTTTGCGGATACGGCTCAAACTTTTGGGGTTCATGCCGAGGAACGATGCGATATATTGCATGGGTACGTTGTGCAGCAGATCTGGCTGTTCGGCCATGAGCTTGAGGTAGCGTTTTTCGGCCGTAAGCGTGGCTAGCTCTTTCGATCTCTTCTCATTATAACTCAAGGCTTGCTGAAACACATACACACTAAAGTCTTTAAATGCAGGCGATTGTGCAGTTAGCATATCGAGGTTTGCTTTAGTGATACGCAGCAGTTCGCAGTCGGTGATGCTTTCCAGGTTTTCTTCGGAACGCGTCTGATTGCTAAAATTCTGGTAAGAGCATATAAATCCCGGGGGACAGTTGATATGTGTCGTCAGTTCGTCGCCTTTATCGTTATAATGGAACAGACGTACAAAGCCCGATACAACGAAATAGAGGTAAGCCGGTACCTTTCCCTCCTCTTCGATGATCTGATGTTTGGCATAGCGCACTGGCTCCATATAGTTCTTACACAGATCAATTTCTGGCTCCGATAACTGGCAGTGTTGTTTGATAAGCTGAATAAACTTTGCGTGCATTGTATCTATTTTATTCGTGCCCCTCACCCTTGCGCTATGTAAATTCCTCATGCTTTGAGCGTGATATTGCATCCGGGGAAACGTTTCGTTGACTAAACAAATATACTAAAAGCGATTGACATACTAATAAAATTAGTAAACAAATATTTATTGAAATAAATACTTGATTTGAATCACGACTTGAAAAAGCAAAGTCACGCTTTGCGAGAGCCTTTTATGAAGCAGTGGATATTGCTTCATAACAAATGAAGCAGCCCGGGGGCTGCTTCATTGAAAAAATAGTCTTTGCGAAATGCCATTTAGGGTTTGCGGTTGCTTGCCCTCACCGGTCTGTCTGGTTTATACTCATCCCAGCCCTTAGACCGCAAATGATACACGTTATCCAAAATTATTGATCTCTTTCGTTACGGTACAAATGGGGTTGTTTGCCGGTATGTTTCTTCATGAAACTTCTGAAATTTGCGACATTACTAAAACCTATTTCGAAAGAAATCTGTAAAATGGATAGATTCGAATGTCTGATCAAGCGGATAGCCTCCTGGACTACAATTCCCGAAATGAATGCTTTTGCAGATTTTCCGCTGTTAGCTGCGCAGAGCTCGGAAAGCCTTCTGCTTGTAAGTTTTAATTTATTGGCATAAAAACTGACGGACGTACTTTCACGATAATACTTGTATACCAAAATGTTAAAGCTATTAAAAACAATCTGCTCCGATGAACTGCACAGCTTTGATAGAATCCCCTGAAGAGAGAGCCTGTAATGTCCTTCCAACAAAATTGACTCGACACAGTGATGAGCGACCAGATCCAATATTTCCGGTCCCTGTACCCGCGCCATTTTTATGCGTTCAATAATAGCCCCGTCAAAATAGGCCTGATTTCCCATTTTACCTTCAATCTGTATGGCATTCTGAATGCCATAGAACAATATGGAGTTGAGCATCTTCACGTCGGATTTCGATCTCAGATAAAACGCCGCGGTAAATGATAGCACATAGCCCCCTATTGGCGCATCGTTCATGAATTTGATTCGCTTCCTAGGCCCTACAAATAGTAGCTGTCCGCTATTCAGCGTATAAAACTCCCTATTTACAGCAATGACGATCGGTTCATCTATTTTTATGATGTAATAAGTATCACTTGCTATATCACTTTCGGTTTGTTGGAATTCGGCGAGTGTACAAATCCCAAAATCCTGTAGCCCTATTTCTAGGTCCTTACTATTCATCATCGTCTCGATAAGCGTTTATACAGTTATCAGCACTAAAACCTCCTGCAGATCATCTTCACTTGTCTGAGATCATAAGCTGATCCTATTTGGAACCCACATCGGATTGGAAGCTGTGCTATGTTATGAAGCTGTGCTGTATTATGAAGCTGTGCTATGTTATCATGCTCTGTTATCTGTGTATCAAAAGACAGTCAGCTTTGACTGCCTTTTGCTTACACATGTTATCTTGTGGTATACCCGCCATTTGCGAAAATAGTCTGTCCGGTTATCCACCAGCCATCCGTTACCAGAAACTCAATCAGTGGTGCAATGTCCTTAATATCGGTCAGTCCACCCAACGCAGACGCCGACTTGTGATAGGCCACAGCATCTTCAGATTCCTGTCCATAGAAGAAAGGTGTATCCATCGGACCAGGAGCTACCGCCGTAACTGAGATTCCACGCGGTCCGAATTCCTTAGAAGCAGCCCTTGTAAAATGTTCTACAGGAGCTTTCATTCCCGCATACGTCGAATAAAGGCCTGTATAGGCTGCTAATAAAGACGTAACGACAGTACAGATTTTGCCATTATCGTTGATCCGCTTGCCGGCTTCGAGAATAAAAAAATAAGCGACCTTCGAATTAATATCACTCATGCTGTCGTACTCAATCTCTGAAGTCTCCACAAATGGTTTTTTCAGTACTTTACCGACTGTATTGATTGCGATATCAACCTTTCCGAACTTTTCTTCGGCTTGGTCGAATAGCGCTTTTATATTTGATAGCTGTGTAAGGTCGCCCTGGACAAGCAGTCCCTCGGCACCAATCGCCTGTACATCCGACAATGTTTTTTCTGCCTCGGCTCTTGTGCTCTCACTATTGTAGTGAATGACAAGCTTTGCTCCTTGTGCCGCAAAATCCCGGCTCAACAGTCCCCCTAAGTTTTTCGCACCACCTGCGATCAAAACTACTTTTCCATTTACTTCTTGATTTGCCATAAATTTGAAAATTTGAATCCATCACCCACTGATTTGCCGTGGACGTGCTGGATTACAGGTTTAGATTCTATCAGCGCTTATTCTGGCCTCTCAAAGCCATTTTACCCCGCTAGAATCTCTCAAACCAAATATCAATAATTGAGCTGCCAATCAAAAAAAACAGGGTTTCACAATGCTATCACACTTATCAAAATAGCAGGTAGTCCCGTGGTTATCAATCCATATGCTTCGATAGCTAGAAAGAGTAGCTCGGTCGAAGTGATTTTCATTAAACAGTTAACTAATCTGATCTGAGGATTAAACAGTTAACTAACCCGATCTGAGGTTGGAACGGAAATATAACGTCCGGAAATATCCCCCCAAAAAAAGGACCACCCGTTGAGGTGGTCCTGATTAATTGATTAATTGTATGCGTGAATTATAGCCATTGCGTGAATTATCGCTATTTTACCTGCAGGATCGAACGCTGGTGACTAAAGTTTTCCAGACTGAATCTGCCGTGATATTTTCCCATTCCCGAAGCACCTACGCCACCGAAAGGAAGGTAATGCGATCCGACGTGGATCAATGTACTATTGATCTCCGCATCGCCGCTGGTGGTTCTTGCGATCACGTCATCGGCAAATTGCTGACTTTCAGAAAACACATAAAGCGCCAATGGCTTGGGTCTGCTATTGATCTCTTTCAGCACTTCATCGATATTGCTGTAAGTTAAAATAGGAAGGATCGGACCAAAAATTTCCTGCTGCATCACCGCGTCATTCCAGTTGACATCGTCCATCAAGGTTGCTTCAAAATGGCGTGTTTCCAGATCATATTTTCCCCCATAAATAACTTTTTCGGGAGCGGCATCCAGGTATCCCGCTAAATTCCCGATCTGATGCTGACTTACAATCTTACCGATTTTCCCTAAAGATTCATCGTTGTACGTAGCTTTAAGATAAGATTTCAACTGATCGATAAAGGCGCCCTTCACAGATTCATGCACATACACGTAATCCGGAGCAACACAGGTCTGTCCGCAATTGATCCATTTGCCGGCAGAAATGCGCTGAACGGCTTTTTCGATATCCGCATCATGGTGTACGATCGTTGGGGATTTTCCGCCCAGTTCCAAAGTAAGCGGAATCAGTTGTTCGGCAGCTGCCTTCATGACAATTTTGCCAACATTAGGGCTTCCCGTAAAAAAGATGTAATCAAAAGCAAGGCTCAATAGATAGGTGTTTTCTTCAATAGCGCCCTGAAAAACGGCAACATATTGTTCATCAAAAGCTTCGCTAACAATATCTTCAATCACCTGGGCAACATGGGGCGTGTTTTCAGAAGGTTTGATGATAGCCGTATTTCCGGCCATCAGGGCCCCGATCAGCGGACTGAAAGTCAACTGCACCGGGTAATTGAAGGGACCTATAATATAGTTTACACCGTAGGGCTCATAAATGTACTTACTGATGACTTCCGCTCCCGAAGCATGCGGTTTTGATTTGACATAGGTTGGTTTTGCCCATTCTTCCATATTTTCGATCATATCGTCGAGTTCATCGAGAACAATCTGAACTTCGACGTATTCTGCTTCTGCCCTGCTTTTTCCAAGATCGATATTCACTGCTTCACAGACCGCATCCGTGTAACTCGCAAAAACTTTACGGAAATTTTGCAACTGTCTTTTACGGAATGTGATTTCCTTCGTTGCTTGCGTGCCGAAAAAGTCTTTCTGTTTTTCGAATACTTCTTTTATTCTGTTTTTAATTTCTGTCGTCATTTGTTCGTGATTTTATGCATTTTAAAACACACATAGCGCATAAAGTGTTTGTTTTAATAAAGTAAAAGTGTCTAGTGTGTTTTATATCTTGTAGAACAAGATTATGGTGCCTTGATACAAAACAAAGGTAAAATAATTTTATATTGCGCAAAATATAATATTGTAATATATATATTAACTAAAACCTGTATTTATAGCATAATTTAACGTTATTATTACCCTTGCAGAGTACGTAATTTTACCCATTCAAAACTGGACTGTAATACCTATTTTAGGCTCATTAAATAAAATTTTCTATCTGAAAGATCTATGGCGGACATCAATACCATTGAAGGGTTGCAACAATAAAACCTCCCTATCCCTGCATTGGGTCAACAGCGAAGGGGTTATAATCTGGGCCAATCAGGCAGAACTTGATCTGCTCGGTTATACTCCGAACATATATTTTTACTTTGATTTAAACATCCCTCTAAATTCCAGTGGCGTCTGGGCGGTTTTCTTTTTGAACAGTTTGCTGAAACTCTGTGCATGCTCAAAACCCAGTTTGTAAGCAATTTCATTTACGGTAAGTTGTGTCGTTGATAATTTCTCTTTTGCCCGCTCAATAAGTTTATGGTGGATATACTGCTGCGTGCTCTGGCCAATGAGCGAACGTAGCATATCGCTTAGATAACCCGCAGACACATTCAACTGCTCCGAAAGAAAATGGACCGTTGGAACTCCCTGAATTACCGAATGATCATGATCCAGATAATCATCCAGCAGCGCTTCTGCCTTCAGTAGAATATCATTGTTTATATTTCTTCGCGTAATGAACTGCCGCTTGTAAAACCGATTGACGTAGCTCAGCATCAACTCCACCTGCGAGATAATGACTTCTTGGCTAAATTCGTCTATCCGGTTGTCAAGTTCATTTTTCATGAAATTCAAGATCGCTATCATCGTTTCTCTTTCCTGATCAGATAAATGTAACGCTTCATTCACAGAATAGGAGAAATAGCCGTACTTCCTAATTTTATGGGCTAAAGGGGAACCCAGGAAAAAGTCAGGATGGATCAGCAGCAGATAAGCATAGGTATCCCTATTATATTCTGTGCTGCCCACCAATTGATTGGGCGCAAAGAAAAGCATACTTCCTTCATTAAAATCATAGTACCCCCTGCCGTACTTGAGTTTTCCGCTGTTTTTTGTTATAAAAGTGATCTTGTAGAAACTCAGGACATCGTATATTGGAGCCATAGCGGTATTGAATGGATTATCCTGATTGAAATGGACCAAGCTAATCAAGGGATGCTGCGGTTTTGGTAGGCCAAAAGCTTCGTGACTCTCTGATATGGATATAAAGCGTTTTAACTTATCCTCTTTCTTTTTCATACAATAAATTTATAAAAAACCTGTAGCTTATAGCTACAGGTCTTCCTTTGTGTAATTCTACCAGGGCACTTGACCGCCTTGTTCTGTGCGATAGGTAGCCGGTCCCGTAAAGCTTCCATTGGGTATATCTTCCGCCAGCGCCACGCGTATCGGCTCAAGTGAGCCTTCTTCCACCGTATCTGTACCTTCAAAGTTATTCAGGGCTGTCGCTGTAAAACCCGGACTTACCAGATGTACCTTAACATTTGTATTTTCCAATTCATTTGCAAGAGAAAGGAAAACACCATTTAAAGCGGTTTTCGAAGCGCCATATACGGCATCAAATCCACTACGGAATGCATTGTCCGGATCTGCATTCAGGGTCAGTGAGCCTAGAGAACTTGAAACGGTTACGATCCTAGATTGTTTTGCATTCCGAAGTAAGGGCAACAAGGCCTGTGTTATGGCAAGCGTGCCAAAGACATTGGTTTCCCAAACCTGGCGCATTTCAGCTATGGATGTGACGCTTGCCTTCTGCGCACTAAGAATTTCCCACATTGTACGACCGGGGATCCCTACGTTTGAAATCGCCGCATTATTGACCAGCAAAGTAAGGTACCCAAACTCATTTTCTATTTTACCGACAGCATTCCTGATTGAATTATTGTCGGTAATATCCAGTTGAATGGCATGCGCTTCACCTCCTATCTGATTGGCGGCATCCTTTCCTTTTTCTAAATCTCGTGATCCAACAAACACATGATATCCATTTTCAGCAAGAGCTTTGGCAATCTGAAAACCAACACCTGTATTGGCACCTGTAACAAGGGCTACTTTTATTTCATTTGTCTGCATGTTAAACTTATTTAAATGTAACAGGACAAAGTTCCGCAACTATGGGCGGTCAATTGTAGTTGAATCGAGGATATTTCTAACCAAATTAAGGGTATATTCAGATTCAACGGTTGGGCGACTGTACTATATTAACTGATGTGGAATGATTAATTGCGCGCGGGATACGTTGGTGCTGGATAATCCCTGTCGACATGCATCTGATTGATTAAAATCTCCTTGATCAGGTGATTCATTCGCTTATCATTGACTTCTATTTTTACGATTTTGTGGCTGTAATAGCTGTCGCTTTCAAATTCGCTTTGGATTTTCTCGGCAAATGCAGGCGATAGCGATTTGTAGTTAAGTACAACTTCGGTTTCCTTTTCTGCTATTTTTTTTAACGTCAAAGTCCAGATTACCCCATACTCCGGAGAGAAAAAGACTTTTCTCGGCGGCGGTACTTTCAATTTTTTATTCTTTAACGTGTACGTATACAGTATATGAACACTTGGTTTGGAAACATCTTTTGCCGCAGCCGTGACCAATTTATGGTACTCTTTCTCGTTATCCACAACCGTTTCAATGCTTATCCCCTGCTCCTCAATTTCAAAGCGGGCAGTTGAATCTGTACTTCCCAGGGCTGTGATTTTCATTTTGCTGTCGACAAACTGGCCGGATATATCGGGGATGCCCTCTTTTACGCGGTCAAAACTTGCCGCTAAACGCATCGGGACCAATTTAGTCGTCAGCGTTTGCCCATGTAGGCTACCCGCCGCAGCAATAAAAAAGAGCATTATACCAACATATTTTCTCATCATAATTGTTTTAATTTAGCGATTTCAAAACGATTAAAATCTGATCTTGAGACCTGATATTAATGTAAATTACACTTTTTGTCCGTTGTTTTCTCCTGTTGTTCGAAATCTGGCTAATCACATTTACAATCCGCTGGATATTAATTCATATTCGCAATAGTTGGCTAATCAGTTCAATGCAATAGCGCTACGACACAGCAGCTAACTACCGTTGAACCATTGCCACGTAGCGTACCGTTAAACCATAGCCGTATAGAGCCCAGTTGAATCGTAGCCGTTTAGCGTATAGTTGAATCGTAGCCACATAGCGCCCAGTTGAATCGTAGCCGCGTAGCGTACGGTTGAACCATAGCCGTGTAGCGTATAGTACTTAAAAAGGTGTATCAAAGCCCGAGCTATAAAAAACTTAGCGTTTTTCCATCGCTTTCATGGCCAGTCCGGCTGCAATACCACCGATGACATACCAGGCAACAGTCATTAACTTTGTACGACTGGTTTTTTTTATGGGTTTGGCATCGAGTCCTGCCTGTTCCGGAATAGTCAATGTTGCGAGCCCTACCACAGTACCGAGCAAAGCTCCTTTCAGCAGTCTATTTTTTTGACCGCCATAGCCGATAAGCGTATATAACATGGCATTTGAGGCCACATCGGCGCCAAATGTAGCTGCTACCAGCGCATTACCTTGGGGTGGTTTAAATCCGGCGAAGCGTACTGTTTTTTTCATTGCCTCCTCACCCACCTTATCCACTTCGGGAGCCTGGGAATCAAATCTTTTGGCAGCGCTGTGCACTATATTGAGGACGAGTGCACCGATCAGTCCGCCCAGCATATTTTTATTCAATCCGTTCATAGGTTGTCTTTTTACTTTTTCAATCTTGCTTGTTAAGTTCTCAATCTTGCCGAGCCCATAGATCGACAGGTTATTTTAGAACGAATAGACCAGAAACCTCAAAGAAGTGCCGGTCTTTTCTAACTATTTATCCATCAAATGGATTGATAGAAAGACAAGAGTCAGATTGAAATCGTTTAAAAAAGCTTCAGTTATCTTTAACAGAAAACAGCCCTTTTATCTCGGCATGTCTCTTTTCGATCAGAAGAACCGTATGATCGTATTCCTCCTGAACCTTCTGATCCCTAAAGAATGGATGCAGCTCTCCTTCGACCAACTTATGCTCAGCAAATTTTATCAGAAGTGATTTGAGTTTCTCCCTTAACCGGCCGATCTCTTCATCGTTTCCTGTGGCTTCTCTAATCTTAGCTCCGACATCCGCATCATCGTCCTGCAATTGATCTTCAAATTTTTCCATAATTAAATTTATTTTAAAGTATTCTATTAAATACCAAATCAGCCCCCTACTTTCTCGTCTCCATTTCGATTTCTTCGATCCGCTATACATGCCCCCACAGTCCTTTCGATTTCCAATTTTTACACGTTTAATGCCGCTATTCACATACTTTCACAGCCCTTATCGTCCTACTTTTGGATAACAACTTTTTTGCGGGTTGTTATTTAATATAATATTAATGGACACTGGGGCGAAGGGATTCGTTCCAGTTTTTTTACAAAAATCCACACAAAAAAAAGCTACTCATGCGCATATGAACCGCTGGCCGCTCGCATTCTTTCACGGTACTGCAATGGATTGGAACCGGAATGTTTTTTGATAAAATGCCGAAAATTGGATTCTTCTGAAAATCCCATTTCATAGGAGATCTGGGAAATAGAAAGATCCGTATGTTCAATATAGCGCAGCGCTTCTTTCAGAACGATGTCGATAATGGCATTCTTAGCCGTTTTATTCCAGACTTCCGTACATAGATTGGTTAACTTTCTTGGCGTAATATGTAGTTTGTCTGCATAGAATTTGACGTTGCAATTTTCTTTATAATGTTTGTGTACGAGTATGGAAAAACGATTGGCCATTCCCTGCACCGTACTGTCCGTACCCCTGCTGAGTTCCTTATCGAAATCTGTTTCCCATATCCCTTGTAAAAGGATAGACTCGATGAAGTTGTGCACGATCAGCGATGTTACAGCGGCGTTTTTTGATTGATAACCTTGGATATTTCCCATGATCTGCATCTTCATCTCTTCCTGTTTTATCCGGCTTTTAACAGCCTTGAGCAATCTTTCACTGTCAAAAAATAGTCCCGAATTGATCAATGTCCTGTCCAGGGCCGACCTTTCGTAAAACCGTGAAGTAAAGCGGATCAGATACCCGCTCGGAGTGCCCGATCCACTGAGGGTAAAATCTTTCGCAGGACCAATAAAAACCAGCGTATTGCCTTCCATGCAAAAAGAATCATTCGCCAGGCGGATCTCAATGTCATCAAATAGTACCAGGATATTGAAAAGATCCTGACCATGATACCAATGGGGAAACCGCTGCTGCTGCCATTCCTTTAAAGGTATAATTTCAAATTCAGCCGCTTTACTGTCCATAAATGAGCTATGCTATGTATCTATTTTTTGCTTAATGGCGATCGGATGTCATCATCAAGCCAATATTTAATTTCGTCCAATGTCATTCTCAGGTTGGTTTTACTGAAAATGAAAAGTGCACCGTTGGCCTTAAACCGTTCAAGTTCGGTGATATTATCTGTGGTCGTATACCCGAATACTTTAATCGACGGAAACCGATCGCGGATATGAAGAGCGGCCTCATGTCCATCCATTACAGGCATATTAAGATCCGCAAGGCATACGTCGGGCAGCTCGGCGGTACTTTCGAGTTTTTTCAGGAGCTCCAGTCCATTACTGCAATTAAAACGCAGGTCAAATGTTTCATTGTTGACAAGCACTATTTTCATGAGCGTCCGCTGAAAGAGACTATCGTCGACAAATGCTATTTTTATTTTTCTTCCGATCTCAGTTGCCATCTTCTCCCTTCTGCAAAATATCCAATGGCAAATAGTCCTGTTCAGTTCCTGCTACAAAAGTAACCTGTATAGCCCCGAAAGCATCCTCCATCTCCACGCTGGTTGCATGAATTGCAGGTGGTATATATTCTCGTTTGGACTTTAATTGATCCTTCATTTGCGATTCTGTTTAAGTTTGAAATATATGCGTTAGTTACATAGTACTGTAGTCCAATTCAGACTACAACTTTTTTTTAATTAACTGATTTATAAAGGATAAAAAAAATGAAATTATCTAGCTAAATAGAATTTGTCATGAAATGAATAGCGATTAAGGTGTAGTTTTTAATAATATTTATTAGATTATTTTTTGTAAGGTAAAATAGTTACATTTGATTATTGGAACTGTAGTCTGAATTGGACTTCTCTGGAAAACTTATATATTTATTTTCAGAAAATTAGATTCAAGTCCAATGATAAATTTCAAATTTACGCTGCTATATTCCTCCCCTTTTTCAACAATATCCCTCACGATCCTTGATGATTCTCAGACGGAACATGTGATCAATACTCCCCTTAAAATTTGCCCGGATTTATGGGATTTAAAAAAACAGCGACCCCACAATATTTACCTCAAAAAAAATAAAAATTTAAATGCCAAGCTCGATAGGCTAAAAATCGGAATCGCCGAATACCTGGCCAATGTCACGGCAAAAAACAGCAAAATTTCGCCTATCAAACTCCGCAAGATCATAAAAGAAAATTGTGATGGCACAAAGACTTGTCGCCCCGCCAACAGCCTGCTAGATTATGTGGAAGCCTATATCCGGAGCCGTGCCCACCTTATTTCCGAACCGACTTCCAAGCGTTACCGGGTATTCCTCCATTTGCTTGAGCGATTTGAAGGCCATCGCAAAAGACACCTTTTGCTGCACGAAGTCAATGCATCCTTTGTCAAAGAGTTCCTTGAATTTGGCGAGCTGGAAGAATACAATAAAAGTACGATCGGCCGCACCATACATTTTGTCCGGACGGTACTCAATTTTCTGGAAAAAAGAGGGGTCAGAACCTACGTATATGAACTTGAACTTCCCAAGGAAAAAAAAGTCAATCTATTTGTCACCCTCAGTGAGGATGAACTGGTAAAACTCAAGGAAACGGATGTCCCGCTAAGCCTACAGGCAGCCCGGGACTGGCTGATCATCAGCTGCTACACCGGCCAGCGCATTTCAGATTTCATGAATTTTGATATCCAGAACCTCGAGATAATCAAGGGAAAACCCTGTATCTCATTTGTCCAGCAGAAAACGCAAAAAGAAATTCTGCTGCCTTTACATCCGGTACCATTGACCATATTGTCGGGCAATTTAAACGTATTTCCCGAGAAGCTTACTGCGCAAAAGTATAATCTGCAGATCAAGGAAGTCGCGGAACTTGCCGGTATCAATAGCCTCGTCAAAGTCCGCAAAAGAAAGGGCTTCCGGGCGGTAGAAATGTTTGTGCAAAAATGGGAAGCGATCACAAGCCACATCGGAAGAAGAAGCTTTGCCTCAAATTTTTACGGTAAAATCCCCACCCCGCTATTGATGGAAGCAACAGGTCACAGTACCGAGCAGATGTTCCATCGCTACATCAGTACCATTGATACCGAACGGACAAGAACGTTGGGACAGTACTTGGAAGATGCTTATAACGATAAATTCAGGGTAGCTTAATTAGCGATTAGATCCGTAATTCAGTTACAAGTTTCCGTAATTGGGGTAAACATGCTGCAGGCGCTGCTTTGTAATTTTGGGTAACAAAAATAAGAAGCAGATGAAAACAAGAAAATTAGGCACGCAGGGACTTGAAATTCCAATGATCGGCTTAGGCTGTATGGGGATGAGCAGTTTTGCGTCCACTGGCGATATCTACGGCAAGGCCGACGAAAAAGAATCCATAGCTACCATCCACCGTTCGTTGGAACTGGGGGGCAATTTTTTGGATACGGCCGATCTGTATGGGCCCTTTGAAAACGAAAGGTTGATCTCCAGGGCCATACGCGGCAAGCGCAACGACTATATCCTAGCCAGCAAGTTCGGCTTTGAGATTGATGATAAGGATCAGGTGACCTGGCGCATAAACGGTCGGCCAGATTATATCCGAAAGTCTATCGAGCGCTCGCTGAAAAACCTCGATACCGATGTGATTGACCTCTATTATATGCACCGCCCCGACCCCAATGTACCCATTGAGGAAACCGTAGGTGCCATGGGCGAGCTGGTCACAGCGGGCAAGGTCAGGTACCTGGGCATTTCGGAAGTCAGTGCCGAGCAGATCAGCAGGGCACATGCGACCTTCCCGATCACGGCTGTGCAGAATGAAATTTCCCTGTTCGGACGCGAAGTAGAGACCAATGGCGTATACGATCTGACACGGGAGCTGGGTATAGGCCTGGTCGCCTACTCCCCTTTGGGCCGTGGATTTATCACGGGTGAGATCAAGTCGCCGGACGATATCCCCGAAGATGATTTCCGCAGGCTTATCCCGAGGTTTCAGGGCGAGCAGTTTTATAAAAACCTCGATCTGGTGCGTGAACTCGAACAGATTGGAAAAGAAAAAGACGTTACCTCGTCGCAGCTGGCCCTTGCCTGGCTGATCCAAAAAGGAATCGTGCCGATACCGGGGACAAAAAGAGTGCGCTATGTGGAGCAGAATATCGCCGCAACAGACATCCTATTGACCGCCGAAGAGCTGCAACGCATTGAGGCTATTCTGCCGATCGGACTGGATACCGGATCCCGCGATGTAAGTATTCCGCTGCAATCTTAAAAAATATAAATGCCATGCGAGCAAAAACCGCATGGCATTTTACTTAAATTAGGCTATTATTTAACAGGCAAAAAGAGCATGTCAAAGAAAGAACCCGTACTGATCAGGATCAATAGTATCGCCGACTATCATGAAGCGCTACAGCTGCCCAAACCGCAGCATCCGCTTTTTAGCATCACCGATTTCTCCAAAAACAAGCATATACATCCAACGGTCGAGACCACCTTTCAGCTCAACCTGTACTGCATTTCCATCAAAGAAGATGCACAATGCGTATTGGGTTATGGCCCACATCAGTACGACTTCCGGGAAGGCCTGATGACCTTCTTTAAACCCGGGCAGACGATCAGTGTTGATCCCGATACTGCCCATGCCGAAGTAGGTTATTCCCTTGTTTTCCATCCCGATTTTATCCGCACCTATGACCTGGCACACAAAATCCGCAGCTATAGTTTTTTCGATTACGAAGTCAACGAAGCACTTTTTCTGTCCGACCGGGAGAAAGAGCAGATCCGAAATATCGGAAAAGGGATCTTAAGCGAATATGACAGTCCAATCGACAGCTATAGCCAGGATGCCATTGTCAGTTTCATCGAACTGTTGCTGGTGTATTCGCGGCGGTTTTATAACCGGCAATTTATTACGCGTAAGGTACACAATGTGCCCTTGGTGAGCCGGTTTGAACAATTGTTGGATCAGTATTTTGAAGCCAAAACCCAACACAAGGGCTTGCCGCAGGTGGGCTACTTTGCTGAGCGGCTGAATATGTCGAAAAACTATTTAAGCGATTTATTACGGTTACAGACCGGTGAAAGTGCGCAGAACCATATCCAACATAAGCTCATCGAAAAAGCGAAAGATCTGCTGTCCAGGTCGGAGCTTTCCGTTGCCGAAATTGCCTATCAGCTGGGTTTTGAACAACCGCAGTCACTCAATCGTTTATTCAAAAAGAAAACGGAGCTCTCACCACTGGAGTTTAGACGGAAGATGGCTACAAGCTAAGATAGCATCCTTAAAATCTGCTGCATATTGAGCGGCGGGCCACCATACAGCAGACTTTTGATCTTAGAGGCGATAGCGAAGCGATAAATTGCGCCAGATTTCTGTCGCAAAATGCTGATCTGAATGCCTGTTTTCAAAAAACCAGTGGTCGCCTTTTTTTACGAGTTTTTGGTCAATTCCATCAAGCGAAATTGGCAATTCCGTATCGAGCTTTGATAAAGATTTTTTCAACAACACTAGCTGATAATCCTGTCCTTTGTAAGTTAAACGGAACACCTGTGAACGATGTGGTTCCCCGCTTATCCCGTCAATTGTGCCTTGCATAAATATAGATCTTCTAAAATTTTTAAAATACAGCAATTACGCCAATACGAATACGATAAAAAGTATAAAATCGAGCAAAAATCAGCTTAACATTGCATTATTTTTATAACGAATATCAACAAATAATCGTGCCAAAGTCGATGAATTTTCCGCTCCATTGGCGATGATTTTTTTCACATATTTTGATTTCGTCATTTTGGCTACAATCAAGCTCAATTTGGCAACAGGTATCCGATGCCTTCTTTAGACATTTGTGGTATGGAATCAAACAATAACAGCATGCAAAAGACAATTTTCATTACAGGGGCTTCTTCCGGTTTGGGAAAAGCAACTGCCAAATTATTTCAACAGGCGGGTTGGAATGTGATCGCAACCATGCGTAATCCCGAAAATGAAACCGAACTTACCGGGATCGAAAACATCAGGCTATTAAAATTAGATGTTACCGATGCTGCCCAGATCAAAGAAACTGTAGCAAAAGCAATCGCTATAAGTAACATTGATGTCGTTTTCAATAATGCAGGTTATGGGTTAATGGGTGCCTTTGAAACGTTGAGCGACGAAAAAATACTTCGTCAAATCGACACGAATCTATTGGGTGTATTGCGGGTTACACAAGCCTTTATTCCCCATTTTAAGGCACAGAAAAGTGGTTTATTTATCTCGACCACATCGATTGGTGGATTTATGGGATTCCCGCTAAATTCCATGTATCATGCGACAAAATTCGCCCTGGAGGGCTGGAGCGAAAGCATGTCCTTTGAACTGAAAAAATTTGGAATAGCCATCAAAACAGTTGCTCCGGGAGGAATAGCGACAGATTTTGCAGGTCGTTCTTTGGATCTAAACCGAACGTCCGACTATCAGGACATCGAAGACAAACTGTTCGAACAAATGGGCCTGATGATGCAAAATGCATCCACTGCCGAGCAGATTGCCCAAGTGGTGTATGAAGCCGCCACGGACAATAAAGATCAGGTACGTTATCTGGCAGGTGAAGATGCACATGCGCTCTATGAAAGACGATTACAAATCGGAAAAGAAGCCTTCAGGCAAGAAATCGCGAAACAATTTGAGGCCTAATTTTTTAAATCAGCAACTGCCTTGCGAGGCAGTTGTTTTTTGTAAATTTGTATAACAAAAAAAGGATGCATAGTATCAATTCCATATCCGAATTTCATCGGCAATTGTCCTTGCCGGCCCCATTACACCCGCTCGTCAGTGTAATTGATGTAGCTGGAATAAAACCCGATGAAAGCGACATCTGGGAGCAGTTCTACGTGAATTTCTACAGTATTTCGCTGAAAAAAGATGTTACTGCAAAAATAAAGTACGGCCAACAATATTACGATTTCGACAAAGGAACAATGAATTTTATTGCGCCCAAGCAGATTCAATCGTTGACGATGGCCGAAATCAGAAAGATGAAGGTCGAATGCGGAAAAGGTTACATGCTCCTATTCCACCCTGATTTTTTGTATACCCATCCCCTAGCCACCAAAATAAAAAACTACAATTTCTTTTCGTATGCGCTTAACGAAGCATTACATCTCTCCGAACGGGAAGAAAAAGACATTATAGAAATTTTTCTTAAAATCGAACAAGAATATCAGCATATCGACAAGCATACCCAAGATATTATTTTGTCGCAAATTGATATGCTCTTGCAATACAGCAACCGCTTCTATGAGCGTCAATTCATTACTCGGAAAGCGGTTAACCATGCGCTGCTGACCCAATTGGAAAAATTGCTGGACGATTATTTCGACAGCGAAGAAACCCTAAAACAGGGGCTTCCAACCGTAGAGTATTTAGCCGAAAGCCTCCATGTATCAGCACGTTATTTAAGCGATTTATTACGTTCCGTTACTGGTAAAAACACACAGCAGCACATTCACGACAAGTTAATTGAAGAAGCCAAGGAACAACTCACGGCGACAAGCCTTTCCGTGGCCGAAATTGCCTATAAGCTCGGTTTTGAACATCCGCAATCGTTCAACAAACTGTTTAAGAAAAAAACCAATGTTTCACCTTTAGCATTCAGGCAATCGTTTAACTGACAGAACAGTGTAAAATAAATTTTAGTGCGAGTTGTGTGTTACATTTAAAGAAACCTGCGCTCCGGCAAATTGATATGGAATAGTTGATTAACGTGCAGGATACCTCGGCGCGGAATAAATACCGGAGGCTTCAAAAATTCAAAAGGTGTATATTCCGGGCCATGGGAAATCAAGGATGGCAGAATGACCTTTAACAATCTTTAACTTTATTACCGCGATCTTTCAAATTTTATAGCGTATATTTACATTGTTCTATCGCTCAAGATCGAACGTAATAAATATTAAGCATATCTCTCGAGTAAAAATCCAAATGTCCCAGTCTGTAAAATTCAGCAATGTAAATACATTGTTCTCTAAAACGTTAAAACAAAAAATTAATAACTATTTTCAAAATTCACTTCAGCCAAAAACCGGGAATCGTAAAATCTATCTGAAAGCCGCTATCCTCCTGATCAGCTTTGCGGTATTGTATCTCCTTCTGGTATTCGCACCTTTGCATTGGAGTATTGCAATAGCATTATGTGTCATTTTCGGAGCTAACCTCGCTGCGATTGGTTTTAACATTATGCACGATGCTGGGCACAATTCTTTTTCGGACAATAAAAACCTGAACACTGTGCTCTCCTACTCGCTCAATCTACTGGGCGGCAATATCTACTTTTGGAAGCTCAAACATAATATTGCACACCACACCTATACAAATATCGATGGCGAAGATCACGATATCGAAGTAAAGTTTATGCGTATACACCACGACCAGAAACTTCGGAAACACCATCGCTATCAGCGTTTTTATTTTCCGTTGCTCTATGGAATCTCCTATTTAGCGTGGATCTTTTATCAGGATTATGAGAAATATTTCCGTGGGCGCATGGGACATAAAACGGAGCAATTTCATTTTCCGGTCAAAGAGCGTATTATTTTTTGGGTCAGTAAGCTAATTCACTTCAGCTTATTTGTCATTGTTCCGATCATTTTCGTCGGGTGGCTGCCCACACTTATCGGTTTGCTGATTTCTGGTACTGTGTGTGGTATGAGTCTGGCCACAGTATTCCAGCTGGCCCATGTGGTGGAAGAAACCGAATTCAAAACCATTGACCAGTCAAAGGTCGAAGAAGAATGGATGATTCATCAGATTCAGTCCACCGCAAATTTCGCTACGGGCAGCAAGGTACTTACCTGGTTGCTTGGCGGTCTCAATTTTCAGGTTGAACATCACCTTTTTCCAAAGATCAGCCATGTTCATTATCCTGCGCTCAATAGGATTGTGAAGCAGACCTGCAAGGAATATAAAATACAATACAACGAGTTTCGGAGCTTCTGGACAGCATTTAGATCGCATTTAAAAGTGCTGGAGGCCTTGTCAAAATAACCTAGTTATTAGCAAGTCGCTTCATTTCCTTTGTCCCTTCCCTATGGCCTTTATGTGCCATCGAAGTCGGTAGCTTCCAGCAAAAAAGAAAAGACCAGAAACCTCTAAGAAGCCCGGTCTTTTCTAACTAAGTTATCCATCAAATGGATTATTATAAGGACAAGATTGAGCTGAACATCGTTTGAAAAAAAATCAATTTTCGATATGTTGTACAGAGCCTCTATCTTTTCTGTCAATTTATCAGGTAAAATTTGACAGTTTTGCTGCAAAAATTTCAGTTTTTTAAGCTCGGTACCTTTTTTGTGAGATTTTTAATACAGTCGGCCGACTGATAGATTTAAATTATTGTTATACTTCATTAAAAGGAGGTTACTATGAAACTTGCAAAAAGAAACTGGAACAATTTTTCACTTTTTTCGCCCATGTTTGATAATTTTAACCGTGAGCTTTTAAACTGGGACAACAAAAATTACTCATCAACAAGTACCACCGTTCCTGCGGTCAACATCAAGGAAAACGCAGACAGCTTCGAAGTGGAGGTCGCCGCACCTGGCATGGCCAAAGGAGATTTTAAGGTGACACTCGACGGCAATCTATTGACCATATCCTCGGCTAAAGAAGAACAAAACGAGGAACATCACGACAACTACACACGCCGGGAGTTCAGCTACCAATCTTTCCAACGCAGCTTCGAACTTCAGAAGGAGGTTGTCGATCAGGACAATATTCAGGCACACTATGAGAATGGTATGCTCCGATTGACAATACCCAAAAAAGAAGAAGCCAAACAGAAAGAACCGCGGATGATCGAAATATCCTAAAGATCCAGATAGCAAATTTAATGGTTAGCCTCCCACGGAGGCTAACCTATTTTTTTCAATCTTTAAAACGAAGATTATGAAAACGTCGAATTACTATATTGAATTACAGATGTACAGCCACGGACATTATATCACTATCGCCAGTTTTGACCAAAAAAGCTGCGAAAAGATTATTCATGAACTGTTTGATGAACTGCGCGGTGAGCCTGAAGCCTCAGACAGCAGACGTCTTCGCATCAATCTTCTTCTGAACGACGCTACGATTCAGAGGACACAATTACGATCCATCCACTGTACACTGGATGAGTTGGCCGAGAACACCAAGATTATCATCAAGAAAACCTTCCGATCAGTAAACTTTGACTGACGGAAGTGCATTTCAGCATACAACACAAGCTATCAGCCTATAGACCATTTAAACACATTTTTTTTATTTCAATCTTGATTTTTATCAAATTGATTTTTAATTTGGGTGCGGTTTTTCAAAAAGGTAGCTGATACCCAAACCGACATTTTTTAAAAGCTAATATTCTATTTAAATATAAATTTTAGTTATTGGATCATGTTAACAGAATTACTAATTACAAACACAGACCGACGTTTTTCTTTCAGGCCATTTCTTATCGCACTTATTGTGCTGGCTAACAGTTTCTATCTATCGGGGCAAGCCTTGAAGCCCCTCAAATCCGGTTTCGAAGCGAGGCTCATCAATATTGAGGCCCCCAGCAACGAACCTTTTCGTTATACGACGACCTTGACCAACGGATCTGCTCAATTGGTTAACTACAACCTGAATGCCCAGCTACCCGATGGATGGCAGATTAGCTACCGCGTAGAAGGCTCGCAAGTGACTTCCCTTCAGATGCAGCCCAATAAGGCACAGGAAATCAGCATTGAAATCAGCTGTCCGATCACGGCCAAGCCCGATAAATATAAAATTCCGATACGGGCTATATCCTCAACCGATACCTTAAAGCTTGAGCTCGAAGCAGTCGTCAAAGGCTCCTATGCCCTTGAGTTGACCAACCCCAGTGGGCGGCTAAGTGACGAAGTCGTATCTGGTAGCAGCAAAGAAATTCTACTTAAAGTCAAAAACACGGGCACCCTGCCGCTCAATGCCTTGGAACTGACGTCCCAATTACCCAGCCGATGGGAGGCAAGCTTCGATCCGTCGAACATCAAACAGCTCGAAGCAGGTAAATCTATTGACGTCAAAGTCAACCTAAAAGTTCCCGACAAAACTATTGCCGGTGACTATGCTTCCAAATTTGAGATCAAATCACCCAACAGCAGCGCCGACATTTCATTCCGTATGATTGTGAAAACTTCTTTGCTTTCTGGCTGGATCGGTATGCTTGTCATTGTATTGGCCATTGGTTTGGTGTATTTTCTCATCCGCAAATACGGCCGCAGATAAGGGCGCTACAAAAAGATTATCATGATGAAGGATCCTATCATTCAATTGACAGGACTGACAAAAAGCTACGGCAAAGTAACCGCTGTAGATCAGTTGGACCTGCACATTTATCCCGGAGAGATCTTTGGCCTGCTCGGCCCCAATGGTGCCGGCAAGACAACCAGCATCCTCATGATGCTGGGCCTGACCGAACCCACTTCCGGCACAGCCTATGTCTGTGGCCATAATGCCACGCGCAATCCGATCGCCGTGAAACGAAAAGTTGGCTACCTGCCCGACAATGTAGGTTTCTACCCGGATATGACAGCGCTGGAAAACCTAAGCTTTATTGCCAGATTAAATGGTCTCACAGAATCCTATGCACAAGCTTCTGCAAAAGACATGTTACATATCGTGGGGCTCGAACGGGAAATGCATAAAAAAACCGGCGCTTTTTCCCGCGGTATGAAACAACGTCTAGGCTTGGCCGAAGTGCTGATCAAGGCTCCCGAGGTTGCCATCCTTGATGAGCCTACGCTGGGCATTGATCCCAAGGGTGTTGACGAATTCCTTGAGCTCATCAAGCAGCTCAGCAGGGAGCATAACCTAACGGTACTGCTTTCTTCACACCACCTCCACCAGGTGCAGCGTGTATGCGATCGGGTGGGTATTTTTGTTGGCGGAAAATTACTGGTTGAAGGATCGCTCGAAAGCCTTGCCCATAACCTGCAGCAGCAGAAAGGTATCAGTACCGTCATTACCCTTGACCATGCCCAGGGCGATACCAAACGGTTTGACGAAGCATTAAGGGCGCTGCCCGGACTCCGTAGTCTTAAAGTGAACGGATTTACGATCGAATTAAAGGCAGATAGCGATATGACTGCAATAGCGGTACGCATGCTGGTAAACAATGGCGCTGATATCGTTTCCGTGAACCGCAACGACTATCAGCTCGACGATATTTATAATACATATTTTGAGAACAGCATAACTACAGATAATGCCTATGAAAAATCCAAGGGTTTCTTCAAAAGATACCAATAAACGGCCATCCTTTCCGATGCAGGTGCTGGTCCGCAAAGAAATTGCGGCACATATCCGCAGCTGGCGTTTTATTATACTGATCCTGCTCATCGTACTGACTTTCGGCGCATCCCTCTACGTTTCATCCATGGGGCTCAAGGACGCTGTCAGCAATATGCGCGATCCTGATCAGTCATTTCTTTATCTCAAGCTACTGACCACAACGGATAATTCCATTCCGCCATTTCATGTTTTTTTAAACTTTCTAGCGCCACTACTGGGCATAGCCCTGGGTTTTGACGCCGTCAATGCAGAATACAACAACGGAACACTCACCCGTTTGCTGGCGCAGCCAATTTACCGAGACAACCTGCTGTTCGCCAAATTTCTGGCGCCACTGGCCGTGGTGGGCACATTATTTGTTGCGCTGGTCATGCTGATGATCGGCGGCGGTCTCCTGGGTACAGGTGTCCGGATAGAACCCCAAGAGTTGCTGCGTATCTTCGGTTTTACCTTGATCAGTGTGCTCTATGTTGCCTTCTGGCTGAGCCTTTCCATCCTGTTGTCGATCCGCTTTCGCCAGCCGGCCACCTCAGCACTTACCGCTATCGGCATCTGGTTGTTTTTTACGGTATTCTTTCCTATCCTGGTCAATCTGGCAATACGTCCCTTTTTGCCCAACCCCAATTATATTTCGGAGCAGGAGTACATCGGCTATAATGAGCTCATCTTAAATCTGCTCCGCTTATCACCGAGCCAGCTCTATACCGATGCCACCACTACCCTATTGATGCCCTCTGTACGCAGCTTGGGTCCCATTTCCATGGAACAGATGGTCGGTGCCATCCCCGCACCGCTTTCCTTTCGGGAAAGTTTTCTGATGGTCTGGCCACAGGTCAGTGGACTCTGCGCAGCCATGATGGTCTGTTTTGCCTGGTCCTATTACATTTTTATGCGAAGGGAAATCAGAAGTTAAGTGTTTCCACCAAAGCAGCTTGTCAAAAACTGCATTCATAAACTGTAAGGCGCACGCTCTCGTGCGCCTTTATTATCCCCCTTTCCACGCTCTCTTTTAGGTCATTTAGCAAGCACCCTATTCATGTAGCGTATGGCTGGCGATGCCGCAAGCACTCTTCAAAGGCTCCAATACACTGGAGCTGGCCGAAGCCAGGGCAGAGCCAAAAACGCTGTACACATGATGTTGCAATTCAAGTTTTGCTTACTGAAGAAATAAAAGATCAATAGCGTGCCCATTTCTACTTTAGAATAAAAACACACTAAATAAAAACAAATTAGGTTGCATTTTGGTATATTTGTATACAGTAAATAACAGCTGAACTTAACAAATCAGGCTATGAAAATTCTATTGACCGGAGTCACGGGGTATATTGGAAAACGTCTTTTGCCTGTGTTGTTAGAACAGGGGCATGAAATTATTTGTTGTGTAAGAGATAAGAATCGTTTTGATACCTCGGCAATTCCGGGGCATGTTCAAGTTGTTGAAGTCGATTTCCTGGATAACGAAAGTCTGAAAGAAATTCCACTTGAAATTGATATTGCTTATTTCCTGATCCATTCCATGGCGACGCAGTCAGGTGATTTCCAGCAAATGGAAGCGCAATGTGCGACCAACTTCCGCAACTTTATGGAAAAAACCAGCGCGCAACAGATCATTTATCTGAGTGGAATTATTAATTCGGATCACTTATCGAAGCATCTCGACTCGAGAAGAAACGTTGAAAACATCCTGGCCAGCGGACGGATTCCGATCACCACCTTGCGGGCCGGTATCATCGTTGGCTCGGGAAGCGCATCTTTCGAGATTATTCGGGATCTTGTGGAAAAACTCCCGGTGATGATTACGCCCAAATGGTTGCAAACGAAATGTCAGCCCATCGCCATACGCAACGTGATCGAATTTATGATCGGTGTTATCGCCAACCCGCATACCTTTAACAAAAGCTATGATATCGGGGGGCCAGACATCCTTAGCTACAAAGATATGCTGCTGCAATATGCTGCCGAACGAAAACTTAGGCGACAGATCTTTGTTATCCCGCTCATGACGCCGCGTCTTTCCTCCTACTGGCTCTATTTTGTTACCTCGACGTCTTATAACCTGGCCAAAAACCTGGTCGATAGCATGAAAGTAGAAGTGATCTGTAAACCCAATAATCTAGCGGACGAACTCGGTATTACGTTGATCAATTACAGGCAATCCATCCAATTAGCATTTCAAAAAATTGAAAGCGACAATGTGGTTTCCAGCTGGAAAGATGCACAGACCAGTCACATTTTATCGGGCGGCCTCAGCAGGCTACTGGAAGTGCCCAGTTATGGTTGCTTTAAAGATGTCCGCTCGATTCCCCTCCACAATAGTGAAGCATCATTGACCAAAATCTGGTCCATTGGAGGAAATTCTGGCTGGTATTATGGCAACTGGCTCTGGAAAATCCGTGGATTCATGGATCAATTGGTCGGCGGAGTGGGTATGCGAAGGGGACGAAAAAATAAAAGCGATCTGGCTGCAGGTGATGCACTTGATTTTTGGCGCGTGCTGATCGCAGATAAAAAGACAAAACGATTGCTGCTCTATGCCGAAATGAAACTTCCTGGAGAAGCATGGCTAGAATTTAAAATCGAAAATAATATCCTGCTGCAGACCGCGACCTTTAGACCCCTGGGCCTTGCCGGAAGGCTCTATTGGTATGCCGTATGGCCTTTTCACGGCTTCATATTTAGGGGCATGATTAATAGAATAGCTAAACCTTAAAATAAGAATTCATAAACGATGATTTATAATGAGAACGCAATTGCTGCATTTGAAAGAAGATACAGAGCAAATTTTATAAACTCGCTGGGCGGCTTTAAAAGCCTGGTATTGATCAGTACAAAAAACAGGGACGGAAATGAAAACCTTGCCACGTTCAGCAGTTTGTTCCACCTGGGCGCAGATCCGGCACTCTGTGGCATTATACTTCGGCCGGCGACAGATTTTAGCAGCACCCTGGATAATATCCTGGAGCAGAAATGGTATACGATTAATCATGTCTCACCCGAATTTGTACATGAGGCACACCAATGTAGTGCAAAATATCCAAAAGGTGTTAGCGAATTTGAACAGGTTGGACTTACCCCTGAATACCTGGAAAATATTCCGGCCCCTTTTGTCCAAGAAAGTAAAATAAAATTCGCCTGCAGCTTTGTTCAGAAAACAGCTATTGAGCTGAACGGTACAACATTGATCATCGGCCAAATAAAAACAGCTTTCGTACCCGATAACTGCTTAAAAGAGGATGGTTATATCGATATCGAAGAAGCCGGGACAGTTACCTCAAGTGGTCTTGACAGCTATCATACCACAAGCCGGATTGAACGATTACCTTATGCGAAGCCTTAAGCAACTTTTCGCTAGGATTTTCATAAAGAAAGCACACAGTTCGGCTTTCTTCAAGACTTCACTTCCCAGAGCGGAAGATAATGTGTTACGCTATAGAATGTATTCTTTATCTTTGGTCTAATGGACATCAAGAAAAAATTTGGTAGTGCCTCTTTTGGCGAAGACCTTATCTTACAGGCACTGAGTTGTTCTCCCGAGCCTACATCAATCTATACTGGAACAGAGATGACCATCCAGTTTGCCAATGAGGGCATGCTTTCCCTTTGGGGCAAAGACGCATCCGTTATTGGCAAAGCGCTGATCAGTGCTATTCCGGAACTGGAAGATCAGCCGTTCTTAGCTATTCTGCAAGAGGTTTGGCGTACGGGCAAATCCTATTCCGTGACCGAGGCACCAGCCAGACTCATTAAAAACGGTGTTCCGGTGACTGATTATTTTGATTATGAATATAGAGCCCTATTAGACCAAAACAATAAAACCTGGTGTATTTTAAACACTGCCCGTAACGTCACTTTAAGAAGGCAGCATCAGCAACAGATTCGGGAAAAAGAAAAAAAGGAACAAGGGCTGATGGAGGAAATGGCGGCAACGCTCGAAGAATTGACCGCTACAAATGATGAGCTCAACAGTTCCTTACAACTTCTGGCAGAAAGCCGTGAACAAGTGCGGACAATTATTGAGCAGGCACCTGTTGGCATAGCGATGCTAAAGGGTCCGGAACTTATTATTGACATAGCCAATCCGACAATATTAAAAATCTGGGACCATCGGTTAGCGGATGTGCAGGGCCGGCCCCACGAAATCGCAAGGCCCGAACTGCAAGGCCAGCCCATGAACGAGTGGCTCCGGGAAGCGTTCGAAAAAGGCGTACGGAAAACAAACAATGAACTCTCCATATTGCTGCGTCACAATGACGGGCTGCGGGAGGCTATTGTAAACTCGATCTATCAACCTATTTTTTCAACTGACAACAAAGTCACGGGAATTCTGATTATCCTGGAAGATATTACCGACCAAGTCCTTGAACGGCGAAAAAGTGAAAAAGATCAACACATGCTGTCCATGGCTATTGATGCCGGAGAGCTTGCGACGTTCTATTATGAGCCCAAAAATAATCTGTTCTCTGGAAATGCGCTGTTAAAATCGTGGTTTGGTTTAGCCGATAAGGATCAATTGGATTTATCCGCCGCTATCTCTTCCATCATAGAAGAGGATCGGGAACGTGTAATGGCTGCCATAACTGAAGCACTTAGCGAAGATTCGGACGGCAATTACTTTATTGAATACCGTATTTTCCATGCACAGGCCCCGAACGTTAGACTCGTGCAGGCACGTGGCAAAGTATTTTACGATGCCAAGGGAAAAGCAGTAAGTCTGAATGGTACTTTACGGGATATTACCGAACAAAAAGCTGAGGAACAGCGGAAAAATGATTTCATAAGCATCGTTAGCCACGAACTGAAGACACCCCTGACCTCTATAAACGCCTATCTTCAATTGATACAGCGTCAGGCATTCCTTACAGCAAACACGAGTTATCAAGACATTACGATGAAATCCCTTCGGCAAGTGCAAAATATGAAGAACTTAATCAATGGATTCTTGAACATCTCGCGATTCGACTCCGGCAGAATGATGATAGAAAGAGAAGTGTTTGATCTGAAGGAATTATTTACTGAACTTGAAGATGAATTTAAATTGAGGATAAACTCCCATCAGATCGTCGCTGACCTGACGCAAAGTCTATCCATTGCTGCTGACCCGAATAAGATTTCGCAGGTTGTCCAAAACCTGGTAGAAAATGCAGCCAAATATTCACCGATAGGAACCCAGATTACATTTGGCTATTTGCCCACGGCAAATCAGGACGTAGAGATTTTTGTCAGCGACCAAGGAATGGGTATTGCCGAAGAAGACCGGGATCAGATTTTCGAGCGATTTTACAGGGCAGGAAAAGATAAGGTCGGAACAATTTCGGGATTTGGCATAGGCCTTTATCTCTGCCGTGAAATTGTAGAACTGCATAATGGACATATCACTGTGGAGAGCAATTCAGCGGGCGGAACCACATTTAAGGTACGGCTTCCAGCTCAGTAATGTAAAAATTGTTAATATTATAAGTTCTTTTCTTCGGTTCTTAGCAAACACATACGCGGACATATCGGTCATTTAATTGCCTTTTTATGACTTTTCTTTTTTTAGATAGGCTTACTTTTGTCGCAAATGTTTCCCGTTCGGGATTTAAGAAGAGCAAGATGAAGAAAGAATCGCGCATCATATCGCTCATTGTAGGTGGCACTTTACTTATGGAGATGCTCGACACCACAGCGATATCGACAGCCTTACCCAAAATGGCACATGATTTTGAGAGTGATGTTGTACACCTCAGTGCAGGTATTACCTCTTACACCGTCATGTTAGCTGTATTTATTCCAATCAGCGGCTGGATTGCCGACCGCTACGGCGCAAAAAAAGTTTTCAATTTGGCGATTATCGGATTTATACTTTCTTCAATCGCATGTGGACTGAGTACCAACCTAACATCTTTCGTCATTGCACGTATCTGCCAGGGTACTGCCGGAGCCCTCATGGTACCGGTGGGACGTCTTATTGTACTCAAGCACACCGAAAAGAAAGATCTGGTTGAAGCGATCGGTTATATTGCCTGGGCTGGGTTATTAGGCCCTATTATCGGGCCAGTGCTGGGTGGATTTTTTACAACCTATTTTAGCTGGCACTGGATTTTCTTTATCAATATACCCGTCGGCATATTTGCGCTGTGGGCAGTGCATCAATTTATTCCAGCGATGGATTCCGAAAATAACCGTCCCCTTGATATTATCGGTTTTTTTATCAGCGGTATCGGTCTTGCCGGAATTATGCTGGGAACTGAAATGATCGGCGCAGCCAAAGGCGATTATACAAAACCACTGGCAACTATTGCGGCGAGCTTTGCGCTGATGGCCGTTTCGATCTGGCACTCCAAACGGATCAAGTATCCGTTGATTGATTATAGTATTCTGAACGTAAAAACCTTCCGAGTTACGGTATTTTCAGGCTCCATTACCCGTATGGTGATCAATGTTGCTCCTTTTATATTGCCCCTTATGTTACAGCTGGGTTTTGGACTGAGCCCCTTTCACGCCGGACTCCTCTATATGGCCAACATGTTTGGTAGTATGAGCATGAAACCTGTAGCCATGTGGATAACACGCAGATTTGACTTCCGCAAGGTCCTGATCGGCAACGGTATTATTTTAACACTAGTAACCGCCGGACTCTCCCTGCTTTCCATACAAACGCCGATCTGGCTGGTGGCAATTGTATTCTTTTTCTCGGGCCTTACACGCTCGCTCCAATTTACCAGCCTAAATACCCTGGCTTATGCAGACGTGCCCAATGAACAGATGAGCAATGCAAATACGCTGTACAATACGGCACAACAAATGGCACTTGGTATGGGTATCGCCCTAGGCGCAGTGACACTACACCTGGCAAGCAGTTATTATCAGGATACGGTTTATCAGATGCGGGATTTCAGCTTGGCCTTGCAGCTAATTGCTGGCTTATCACTCCTATCCTTAATCGAGTATTTCAAAATTAAACCAAGTGACGGAGCCAATTTAAGGGGTATATCATCAAAGAAAGAAGTTCAGAACGCCGCTTAGTTCTTTAAGTATTAGGTAGGCTTTTCGGTATTAGGTAGGCTTTTCGGACTGTAGCCAAACTGTTTCTTAAAAGCATGGGAAAAATGCGACAGATCTTCAAAGCCCAGATCAACAAAGATATCAGAAGCAGACCGCTTTTCTTCTTTTAGCAGATAATGTGCCTCATCCAGTCTTTTTTTCAGGATCCACTGGTGCGGCGAGGTTTGAAAAACTTTCTCAAAATCGCGTTTGAAAGTAGCAAGGCTCCGACCTGTGAGACGGGCAAAACGCTCTAAATTGACGTTATACCTGTAGTTCTGATTCATAAAGGCCTCAAGGTCTATTTTATGCGGTTCAGAAAAATCAAACAGGATATTTTTGAGCGCTGGTTTCGTCTGAAGGAGGATTAGCAAAAGTTCCTTGATTTTGAGCTCGGTGAGTGATTTATTATTCAAATTACTTTGGAGAAGAGCCTTCAGCGACACGATAAAATTTTCGAGAACCGCATTGACATCAATTTTAACCAGTGCCTCCGTCACGGTTGAATGTTCGTATCTCAGCTGATACTCATGCGCAAAATTCTTTAGCGTTTCGTCACTCAGGTAGATATTCAGACTTTCACAGGCGCCGTTTGGTGGTGGAATTTTTGCAAATTTCACCAGCTGGTTTTTTCGGATGAGATGAAAATCGCCCGGATGCGCAGTATGCTTATCTTTATTGTCGGACAACATAAAACTTCCCGACAGTTGATATGAAATCGTATGCTGAGCCACAAAATTTTCCCCTTTTCTGCTCACCTGGTGGTAACAGGAATAGACAATATCCGAATTTTCTATCATAAGATTATCGATCAATACAAAGCGCCGTTCGTACGACAACGCTTTGTCAAATGTATAAAAAATTAGCTTAGTACGGCTTTGATTTCAAGGTAAGGTTGCAAACCATATACACCATATTCCCGTCCAATGCCCGACTGCTTGAATCCGCCAAACGGAACCATCGGGTCGTGACTGAATCCATTGATACAGATCCGCCCAGCATCGATCTCTTCGGCCACACGTTTTGCCCTTTCGCTATCCGCCGATGAGATGTAGGCAGCTAGCCCGTAAGGCGTATCATTGGCAATTTCTATGGCTTCCGCTTCGGTTTGATAAGGAATAATACACAAAACGGGACCAAAAATCTCTTCCCGGGCAATGGTCATCGCATTGCTGACATTTGTAAAAATGGTGGCTTTCACAAAATTGCCCTCTTCCAGACCTTCCGGTTTTCCCAATCCGCCGGTCAACAAGGTTGCCCCTCCCTCAATTCCCGTTTTTATATACTGCTGTACTTTATCAAACTGCTTCACGCTCACCATCGGTCCGATGTTGGTATCGGCATTTTGTGGCGGGCCGACAACCATACTTTCTGCAGTGGCCTTAGCTAGGGCATTTACCCGATCGAGCTTATGCTGCGGCACCAGGAGTCTTGTCGGCGCTATACAGGCCTGGCCGCTGTTCATATAAGCGCCGTATACGGCCATCGGAATTGCTTTATCGAGGTCTGCATCATCCAGTATAATATTCGGCGATTTTCCACCCAATTCGAGCGTAATGCGTTTCATGGTATCTACCGCTTGTTTAGCGATGAATTTCCCTACGGCTGTAGAACCCGTAAATGAAATTTTGGCAATTCCGGGATTCTCGGTCAGTTCCGTGCCCACTACATTTCCGAGACCTGTTACCACATTGATAACACCTTTTGGTAAACCGGCTTCGTGAAAGGCTTCCATCAGCACATTCGTCTGCAAAGCACTCATTTCACTGGGTTTGACGACTACGGTACATCCTGCTGCGATTGCGGTAGCGACTTTACTGGCCACCGAACTGTTGCTGGCATTCCAGGGCGTAATGATAGCGACAACACCGACAGGCTGCAATCGCACCGATGCGGCGTTAATTGTCCGTTCAAATTCAAAATTGTTAAGCACTTCGATCATACTGTCAAACCAGGCTCCGGTATGTGCGTTGCTCATGGTGACAAATTGATGCGTTCCGCCGTACTCTTCAATCATCGCATCTATAAAATCCTGCTTTCTCTTCTCAATCGCCGTTTTCAGTTTTGTTAAATAACCGATGCGTTCCGAAACGGTAGATTTTGAAAATGTCTGGAAGGCAGCTTTAGCCGCTGCAATGGCATTCCTTGTATCGATTACATCGGCTAAAGTGACTTCACCGATCTTTTGATTCGTAGACGGATTGATGAGCTCATAAATTTCCGTTCCGTGCGGGCTTACAAATTCCCCGTTGCTATAAATCGTATTGACTGTTTTCATTTTGTTATTATTTATAGCACAAATTTAGCGGTACCCTTTTTATTCAACTTGGTAAAAAAGCTCAATTATACTTTGCAAAAAAGCTCAGGTCCCACAAAAAGTACATAGTCGGTCAGAGAAATGATGCAACTTTTGTATTGTACCGGTTTGGTCTTTATCATAACGGGATTTATCAGTTCAGTGGTATAAGTTCTCATCGTCGGGTGCGCGACGATTACAGCTATTTTTTCTTTAGCTCTTTCTGCCCGGAGTTATTTTTTGTCATCTTTAAAAAGCTGATCGACAGATTTTCCGAGTTTATCAATATCATTTTTCACATCTTTTTTAAACTGTTCATTTTCTTGTAATGTCATATCTTTAGCATGTTGCATATCGTTGTCGAATGCTACATTCTTTTGGCGAATTTTCTCCTTCAATCTTGCGATTTCAATTTTTAATTTGTTATAATCGTCATCGAGCTTAGCCCTATCTTTCGAATTTGCCTTGGCCAACTTAGCCTGTAGATTCAAAAGGTCATTGTCCATTTTCGCAATAGCACTGTCAGACTCCAGTTTAAATCGGTGCCAGACTGCTATTCTTTTTGTTTTAACCGTATCGGAGCCAGTCTCGATATCTTTGGTTTCTTGTTTTACCGTCGTGGCTCGCCTGTCGGCGGACTGATTGCACCCCAATAAGGTCATTATGGCAATCAGAAATAGTGTTAAAGTTTTCATTTTCTTAAATAGAATAATTTTTGCAAAGGATTTAATAGCGTACACAGCTCAAATAAAAAACGGCATGATACCATTAGAGGTGTTTCCTTTACCGATCATAAAAGAATATCGTAGACAAGAGATAGGATAAGTGCCGCACTTTTAGTAAAGTAGTTCAAAAACACTAATGGATAGCATGAAAGATCAAGTTAACAGTTGTTGAACAATATACTTAAAAGCATCTCGCTTACGGATGCTCTTAAATATAGTTGCATTTAGTATTATGTATATATGGTGGCTCTTTTCTATTGGATTGTTCTTGTAAACAATCTCTTATTAACTAAAGGCATATTCATAATCAATAGAAAGCTCATTATTCACTTCCCATATACCGGGGGTGTTCCATGCGATCCGTTCTGCCTCTTCTTTTTGATACCAGGAATTTACTTTTCCACTTAAGGTTACCGTGCTGCCTGAAACCATCACAAGGAGATTACTACCGTCAATAGCGCTTCTTTTTAAAGCATCTTCAATATCTTTTTTCTCAATCGCGCTGTTCGTATCGGATTTAACCTTTATATTATTGGTTACTCCTTTGATACCCATAAGGTAAATTACAGCATGTTTAGCCGCTTCCCGTTGATAATTCCATTGCAGTTCACCATCCAATGTGACCCATCCATTTTCAATTTTAATCCCGATTTTGTCTTTCGGAACTAGCCAGGCAGTCCGCAAAGCAGCCAACACCTCATTTGCGATTTCAGCATCCGTTTTTGCCCAGTTAGTTGGAAATTGAACTTCAATATTTTCAATCAATGCCCGCACGCCATGAACTCTTTTTGCGGCATTTTCAGCTTCCAGTTTTTTTGCATAACTGTCCACATAACCAGCGAGAGAAACAATTCCCTCATCAACCGTAACAGCGATTTCCGCCAAATGCAATTGGGGTTCCCATTGGATTGCCCGCTCGACATCTCTCTGCAATTCTGCATCTGTTTTCATCAGCTTAAAATTTACGAAACAACTAGATTATTGCTTCCTAATAAAGTTCTGATTAATAAAACAATATAGGTTATACAATTCGCATGGATTGTTGTATAATTGGTAGGTAGGCTGAGGAGTATTAAAGATCTTCTAGATTTGTTCGCTTTCTTAGTGGAAGCTTTTTGAAAAATGTAGGTGTCAGCCCCGTGACCTGCTTAAACTGCCTGGAGAGATGTGACACACTCGAATAATGAAGCTGGTATGATATTTCTGTGAGGTTCAATTCGCCATAAAGGATCAATTCCTTAATTTTTTCTACTTTATGCAGTATGATAAAATGTTCGATCGTGATCCCCTTTGTTTTGGAGAATATCTCGGCCAGATAATGATAGTTTTTTTTTAGCCTGTCACTCAATAAAGTCGAAAAATTAACTTCCGGGACTTCTTTGGAATAATGGATCATTTCGACAATAATACTGATTATCCGTTCGATCAATTCGGCTCTCTTGTCGTAGAGCAATTCCAGCCCCGATTGATGCAATGCTTCCTGGAGCTTTAGTTTGATATTCTCAGAAATAGGCTGTGCTAATCTGACTTCGCCCAATTCAATTGATGTATAGCCTATCCCCAATTTGTCAAGTTCGGATTTTACCATCATTTTACAACGACGGCTCACCATATTTTGAATTATAATCTTCATGTCTGTTGGTCCAATAGGACAAATAATAAATAGGCTAAATTATTTATCACAAAAACAAAGTAGCTATAAAACAAACATGTTTGCCTGGCAATTTGTTTCAAAATATTTATGAGACAAACATCGACTAACTTTTGGTACCCTTCTCCAATATTTTAAGATATTCAAAAAATTAGAAAATAGGTACCTTAAAAGAATAAATACTCATGTGTTTCTATATCAATCAGTTTAATTCATCGGATTTTGATGTCTTTTATCTCTGGTTCCTCCGCATTAGCTTTATTAATTGTAATGTTTAGCAATCCGTCTTTATAAGTGGCTTTTATGCGATCCAGGGTAGCATTATCTGGTAAGCGGAAGCTACGGGAGAATGAATTCGCGAAGAATTCTTTCCTTACATAATTTTCGTTTTCTTCTTTTTTCTCAACATTGTGCTCCGCACTAATAATCAGTGACCGATCCTCGACTGCCACCCTAAAATCTCTTTTTTTAAATCCGGGGGCTGAAACTCTTAGTTTATAAACACCACTTTTTTCAATGATATTTATCGTTGGTTCCATTTTTCCCAGTGCATCTGTGAGTTCGTTTTCACTCCAAAAATCTTCTATCTGCGATACAAGTGAAGATTGAACTGGTTGATCGGGGGTTTCTGTGGTTTTCATAATGAGTTTGTTTTATGGTTTTATACATTAAAGTTAGATCTATAAAAATTTTCAGATCATGATCACTGCAATCTTTTACGACGATCATTATTATTTTTGACTAAGCAGTAATTTTTTTATTTTAGACATTGCTCATATAAGCTGCGATGTTATGCTGTCCTCATTCCGTTATCTATTTTGATTAAATTTGCCTTCCAGCGATTTGTCAAATTGGTAAATATCTGTGTACAAAATAAGCTTTCCGTTTTCTATAAGGCAGGTCAGGTATGTAATTATAATAGGCACGGGCTCACTCAGCACAAAATCTCTCTTTTCGTAAGATAGTATCGCGTTTTCCAGCTCTGAAACTTTATATTCTGAACCATCGTAAGCCAATAGCATGGCGGCAAGACGATCCGCATTTTCCACACGTACACAGCCATGGCTGAGCGCCCTTTTCTCGCGATCAAAAAATTGTTTCTGAGCGGTATCATGAAGGTATACGGCATAGGGATTTTCAAATCTAAAGACAACAGCACCCAACGCATTTTCCTGACCCGAGGATTGCGTTATACTATAGTTATAAGGATGATCATTGATCTGCCTTAATTTTGATGCATTCACGGTGACTTTATTGCCCGATCCGTCATAGATCGAATAATTATGATCAGCTAGGTAGCTCCTATCTTTCATCATTTCGGGTAGCATTTCCTTACGGAAAATACTTTGCGGAACTCGCCAGTCTGGTGCCGTTGAAAAATAACTGATTTCACTTTCCAAAACAGGTGTTTTTGTTGTTGACTTTCCTACCACAACCTTAAAGCCGAACATCTCGTCGCCCTGATGTAGCTCCAATGTATATGAAGGGATATTGACCATAATATAGTAGGCGCTTTGCGTATTGATCCATCTCAGGCGTTCCATATTTATGATGATCTTCCCCAGTTCGTTTTGAGAAACAATACGATCGTTTGCCGTGTGTACACGATCTAGATAAGTCTGAAGATCCCTATAGGCTTTTAAACTAGGCTGGGCCTTAAGTATTGCTCCCTGGAAATCTGTCTGCATTCGCGCTATCGATAATATTTCATCTGCACAAAATCCATTGATCCTGCTGGTATCAATCTGAGTTTTTTGGTATAATGGATTATATTTTCCAAAGTGAAGGTCATTAATAAAGGTAATTAGGCCATCGGTGAGCAGTATATCAAAGCGTGTTCTTTCCTTCTGATTTTTTTCGGAGGGAAAATCTGCCCATTGTTCTTCTTTTTCCAAAGAAAGTACTTCTAGATGGTAATCGGACAGTGACAGTCCATAATGATCAGCCTTCGTCAGCAGTAAGAGCGCTATTTTCGATTGTTCTTGCCTTTGCCGACTATCTGTCCAATGATATCCTGAATAATTATCCGTATAGAACCTGAAAACCGATTTTGGATAATTCAGCTTGGAAAGATATGTATTGTTCTCTAGCGCTGCTGTAATTTCTGCACCTATGATGACATCCTGTGCGCAGATCGCAGTGCAGAAAATAGAGAAAAAAATAACTACAAAATACTTAACCGCTTTCATGATATCTAATTTTTTGTTTAAAATTTCGACATCCACCCACCCCTATCTCCGAATTTGTGTTAGGATGGCTAAACCTTCGAAGTGATCGAATAGTATAAACAAAGTTCTGATTTATAATCCATTATATATTATATAATATCAACTATTTTTTATATAATTGGTAGTAATTCAACGTTACTAAAGTGAATGTATTTCGACATAACAACTTCTTTTCAAGCCCGGTAGATAACGCGTCATACGCTCAAAAAAATGGTTAGATTTATTTAAATTTACTTACGTCTATCTGCAAGAATAATTCAAGGAACGTCATCTTTATAATAGCGGAATTTATCAGTTCAGTGGTATAAGTTGGTCCCAGCCCTTATGCCGCAGATTATGTACGTTATCCAAAAAATCTTTTAGCTTTTTTTCTTTTCGCATCCATTCGGTTACCTGCAGCAGGTTTCCAATTTCCATCGCCGTCATCTTCAACCTCAGACTTTGAAACACCTCCTTACGAAACTCAAGTTGAGTCGCATTAGGCGAAATTGGGAAACGGATATGCATCATATTCACTCTACAGGTGCTACTTATACGGAAAAACCATTTGTCAAGTCCTCTAGTTTCTAGCTCCTTCAAGAAATGATCGGCTTCTAGCCGCGTACCATCAATCAGTACAACTTGTTTTTTCCCTTTTTTAGAAAAATAGAAAGGAACATCAAACATACGAACAGCATCTTTTCGCAATGAACTTAGATCGAATCGAGCTTGGAGGTAAAGCACATCATAGAGTGATCCGATTGGGATACTTTTATCCAATGCGCTTGGAGGCAGTCTGTTGACCACTTTTTCTACAGGAACTATTTTTTCTGGTAACAGATCGCTGAAAAGCGCCAATGCATTTGTTGGCGTAAGCCACCATAATTGGCCTCCAATAAAAACATAGCTTACATAGACCAAGCATCCTGTAGCAACAAAAGGTGTATAATGGAACAAATAATTTATAAAAAGCATATACGTACTACCGCTACGTACAAAAGCGATTAGAAAGATAAAGCAGAGGTATAGCATTAAAAGTGAAAAGGAGGTGGACAGAATGGCCCATACCAGTTCTGATTTTGGTAAACTATTGGTCTGCACGCGTCCGCTTCTAAATAATTGCAATTGCGGATATTTTTTCTGCCAATGGATCCACAAAACTTTCAACCGAACACGAATGAGCAGCGCAGCAACGACTATTGCCAAAGTAAATGCCAACGTCCAGGTCCAATAGGCTGGCGTCCAAAATCGATTTAACTTAAATCCATTATTTCCAATAAGATTAAAAATCAAGGAAACGAAAAAACTCTCTACGAATAATTTTAACATTTTCATATCATTCCACGAAGTACTGTTATTAGGCTCAGGTTTATATTGTTTGAACATCTAATTTATTAAAATTAATCAAGTATTAAGCAAAATTCAATCTTGAAAAAGAGGATTATCCTCCAAAATACCGGAGGTTATTCTTCGGCATTCGCTTAAGTAATCTCTAAAATAAATATTTGCCAAAAGAGAATTTTTATGAAAGAAAACTTAGACGATGTCGGTTTGGCAGCTAAAGTTGCCACACTTCTCGCACTACCTAGGGTAGATCGCGCACTAGCGCTACAGCTTCTGAGAGATAATTTTGTGAACTGGATGGAGCACAACTTTAACCTAAGTTCAAATCAGACGGAGCAACTTGACAAACTTCCCGCTGAGCTTGGTCAAAAACTTGGAACTGCGATCAGCAATTACCTCATGCAGGACAATGTACTTCAAGTTCAAGAAGACGAAAAGAAAGATGAGGATCCAGATTTCACAGCGCTTAGTGTTTACGGACTCGACGAATGGCTAGATGGAGAAACTAAAGCGGAAGCGACTCCCCTATATATACGGATTTCATACAGAAACGCCTAACCTTATAGTAAGGAATGGAAATATAACTTATGGGTTCGGATATAGACGCACGCGCATCCCTATCGAGCGGGATTTCTCACAAAATCTTTTCCAATTCATTTCTATGATCCTCACCCCACTGCGCCGTTACCGCAATTACTGGTATAAGGCTTTCCCCCAGCTCAGTAAGTTTATATTCTACTTTCAGCGGAAGCTGATCAAAGACGACTTTATTGATTAATCCATGTTCAATCAATTGACCAAGCTGCACATCAAGTACACGACGGGTTGCATTGGGGATTTTCCGCTGCAAATCACCCGGACGCTTGATACCTGAATGAATGGCCCAGAGCAGGTTTATTTTCCATTTGCCCTGAACCACCTGCAAAAACAGATGTAAACCGCAATCTAAATTAACCGGAAGCTTTTTTTCGTACATAGCTGATATATTTTACGAAGGCATAAAGTGGGTATAGATAAATTTATCCGTAATTGACACGGTTACTTGATGCCCTTAACTTAGCGGCAAAGTAAATATAAAAATATGAAATACAAGATATTTGGATCAAAAACAGGACTGCATGCCAGTGAAATAATTTTAGGAGCCGCCAACTTTGGTACAAGAAAAGGCTACGGAGCCGATCCCGAAGAGTCAAAAAAAATTTTAACAGCTTATACAGATGCAGGCGGTAATTTTATCGATATATCGGATGTCTATCAATTTGGAGAGGCAGAAGAAATCGTAGGCAACTATTTAAAGGGACAGCGAAATAATTTTATCGTCTGCTCAAAATATACTAGAAGTAGTGATCCCAACCCTGCAATCAGTAATTTTGGGAATAACCGTAAATCTATGCGACAGGCTGTTGAACAAAGTCTGAAAAGATTGAAAACGGACTACATCGATATTTATATGCCGCATTATGATGATGGTGTAACTTCATGGGAAGAAATAGCTTTGGGACTTCAAGATTTGGTCAGCGAAGGGAAAATAGTGTATGCGGGACTCACTAATTTCCCAGCATGGAAAGCATCGGCCATTGCATCAGCAACAAAACTCAGTGCTTTACAGATTGAATATAATTTATTGCAACGTACCGCAGACCGTGAACTGATCCCGATGGCTAAGGAATTTGGTTTAGGAGTCATGATGTACTCACCACTCGCTGGCGGACTGCTGACCGCTAAGTATAGAAAGGGAGAAACGGGACGCATCAGTCATTCTTCTGGTGCTGAATATTCGGAGGACGAGAAAACCAAACTGATCATTGATGAACTGGTATCAATCGCGGAAAAATATGAAGCAACCCCCGGTCAGATCGCGTTTGCATGGAATTTATCAAAAGAGGCATTCCCGTTACTGGGAGCACGCAATATCAATCAATTTGAGCAAAGTATTACAGCTACTGAAATTAATTTGACAGCTGATGAGCTGACAAAACTGGATGCTTTAAGCTCCATTAGCCTCGGGTATCCGCACGATCTGCTGAATACGGTACGTGGTTGATTTTGAACAGCTGATCATGCCTGCGCGAACGCTTTTTGTCTGCTCTCCGCATCAGGTCCATCAGATCACCACGGTTTTAGGAGCATACTGATGCCATCATTGCGGTTCAGGGTCAGGGTAACGAGGTATTTGTTTCCAAGATCGATTACCAACCCATTGCCCTGGAAGATGTCACGGACTATATTGTGCGGTTTGCACTCGAGGAGCCTAAAAATGGGACGGTCGAGATTGCAGGGCCTATAAAGGCCAATATGGACGATTTTGTTGCGAAATATATCGCGATCACTGGGAAGCACATAAGGGTAGTTTCTGACGACGATAGCAAATATATGCATCTAGTTGTTCCTAAATCATTGCTCGTACCTGCTCGAATATATTGTGCCGGCAAGGCTCATTTTGAGGACTGGGCACTAAATACTGCAGTAAGTTAAGCCGTCAAAAAAGAGAAATCACCGACCTTTGCTGAGCTGGTTATCAGAGAAATGGTATACTTTTGTTATCAGTATAACTTAGGATATCAGTATCATGAATTATATCACTTAACTTTGTGACCATGGAAAGAGATCAGACAGAAGAACTTAGAGCGTTGCAGGACACCCTTTATTTCATTGGTGGCAAGTGGAGAATCCCTGTCATTAATTCGCTTTGCAACGGCAACCGACGTTTTCGCGAAATTGAAAGAAGTATCCCCGGGATTACCACACGAATGCTTTCAAAAGAACTGAAAGATATGGAATTAAATAAGTTGGTTAAACGAACTGTTTATCCCGATACGCCTGTTTTAATTGAATATGAACCCACTGCATATTGCAGAACTTTCGGGAATATTATTTTGGAAATGATTAACTGGGGTAGAGAACATCGAAAAATGATTGTGGAGGATAAGGTTTAGCATTGTATTCTATGTACTACCATCAGCTAAAAAGCTGCTGATGGTAGTACATATGAAATGCTTAGGAAGTTATCTAATGAAAAGGTTGAAAAGGTCTGCAGCTCCAGCGTTGAACTTCTTGCCATTCACATAAAACGATGGTGTCCCATTGACTCCGCTGATAACTCCGCCCTGAAAATCGGCATCAATTTTATTCACCAGCTCCTCTTTTTGTATATCGGACTTAAACTTTTCCATATCTAATCCTATTTTTTCTGCTATTTTAAAAAGATACTGGTCGTCAAGCTTCCGCTGATTTTCGTAAATGGCATCGTGCATCTCCCAAAACTTATTCTGCAAAGAAGCAGCTTCTGCAGCGATCGCGGCCGGAAGCGCATATTCATGCATTTTTGAAAGCGGGAAGTTTCTAAATACAAATTTCACCTCTCCGCTAAATTTTTTCAAGAGCTTCTTTACCACCGGATAAGCGGCTCCACAGTAAGGACATTGATAGTCACCATACTCTACGATAACTAAATCGGCATCTAGATTGCCTTGGGCGTGGTCAGTTATACTGACAGGTATTTTTAATGACATAACTATTTTATTTTAAGATTTTCAAGAGCTTCCAATATTCCATCTGCACCGGGATTTACCGCCGTCGGTGATTTGTAGCTCCATTGGATGATACCTTCTTTATCGATTACAAAAAGTGCGCGGTTGCACTGACCTTCATGCCCATTATAGACATCGTATTTCTTTGCTACCTCACCCTTTGGCTCAAAGTCTGCAAGTAGCGGAAAGTGTAGGTTACGCGTCTGCGAAAAAGCCAGATGGCACCATTTGCTGTCCACAGAAATTCCGAACAGTTCTGCGTCATACTTTTTAAAGTACTTGAGCATTTCATTGTACAGTGCCATCTGATCACTGCAGACTGGACTCCAATCGGCAGGATAGAATGCTAAAATCACGTTACGGCCCTTAAATTCGGATAATGTAACTTTCTGGTCTGGTGTTGCAAATAATGTAAAATTTGGTGCAACAGTATTTTGTTCTAACATAATTTTATTGTTTAATAATTGATATAGGCAATATGGATGCAGATGCAAGTAGAAAGAACGCTCGTAGAAAAACTTTCTTTTCAGGCAGCATAAGTTTTATTTTTCAGGTTGAATAAAAATCTTCTTAGATGGAAATTTTTCAATTTCACCATCTGCTAAGCCAAAGTTTGTCACCACGACATCTTTAGGGTTGCCTGAAAGCCATTCGCTCAGATCAATAGACTCATATTTCCCGTTGTTAAATCCGATAAGAACACGGCATACCGTATCACCTGTATTTTTAATGTAGTGTCCAGCTCCCATGGGTACATAGCCTACGTCACCTGCATTGAACTGTTCGGTGACTACAGTACCCTCGGCAAGAAAAACAGACATCTCCGCATGGCCCGAAATATAATACTGCCACTCGTCGGCATTCGGATGCCAGTGCATTTCCCGAAGTGCCCCAGGCTGCAATTCAAGAATAGAACCGGCCATGGTCGTACTGATCGGAAATTCCTTACTTGTAACCAATCGCTGAAGACCACCCCCGGGAATGATTCTAGGCTGCTGGGCGTGAAGCGGATAACGATGTAAATTGGTAAGTTCTATGTCAGATTCTTCTGGTCTTGCAGCAGCATTAGACGACAATTCATCCGGGACAATACCTGCGGCGAAATAGGCTTCTTTTTTCGGCAGCGCAGCAACTTCTTCCAATGTCAACCCTAAATTCTGTGCGACAATTTCTGGAGGCATACTGGCAACGAAGTCAGTTACGCTAAACGTGTGGTCTTCAGAAAAATTACCGTTGTCAAATATCAGGATGAAGTGACACTCTTCAGTTCCTGTTGCCTGGATCGAATGTCCATAGCCTTTAGGAAAATACCATACATCACCCGGTTCAAAATTGTCGGTATAGCTATGACCGTCCGGATGAATAATGGTCGTACGAACGGTTCCTGAAATGACGTAGGCCCATTCAGCAGCATTTGCATGCCAGTGGAGCTCTCGCATACTGCCCGGCTGTAATCGCATCGATACACCCGCAATTCCGATCGAAGCCGGGAAGTCAGTTACAGAAGCACCTCTGGTGGTACCACCATCATTTGTGCGTGGTTCTTTTTTTTCTAATTCGTACTTGAAGCTTAATGATGTCGTTTTCATAATATTGTTTTTAACGATTGATATTCCTGTTTGTTACTAAAGTAAATTTACCGAAGAAAGGACTCCATTAATACCGACATTCGGTGAACAGGCAGATATGATCGTTGAACCAGCGCTATAGCAAGAGATTTTTAAAAGCTTATTATATTGAGTGGGAAATTCTTAATTGCTCCTTAACAAAAAAAGTGAGC
>NZ_DDGR01000006.1:0-75576 GCF_002337775.1 Sphingobacterium sp. UBA1897 | reverse complement strand
GCTCACTTTTTTTGTTAAGGAAGTTTTAAGATTCAATAAAGGCTAAAATATCCTTATTGATCGTAGCAGCCTCTGTTGTAGGCATACCGTGCGGAAAGCCCGGGTAAGTAATCAAGGTTCCGTTCTTTAAGAGTTTAGCTGATTTAACGCCGGCATTTTCATAAGGAACAATCTGATCATCCTCGCCATGTAGAACTAAAACAGGAATATCAACTGCTTTCAAATCTTCGTTGAAATCTGTTTCAGAAAAAGCTTTGATACCCTCATAATGGGCAACAATTCCCCCCATCATACCCTGTCTCCACCAGTTTCTCCGAATTCCTTCCTTAATATCGGCTCCCGCTCTGTTATAACCGTAAAAAGGAAGTGTTAGATCGATATAAAATTGTTGTCTATTGTTCAAAGTCTGATCCCTGATATTATCGAATACCTCCATTGGCACACCATCGGGGTTACTTTCATTTTGTACCATGATCGGAGGAACAGCACTGATAAGTACAGCTTTCTTTGCTCTTCCATTAGCATATTTGTTCACGTAACGAATGACCTCACCTCCGCCTGTTGAGTGACCGATATGAATGACATCTTTGAGATCAAGGAATTCAACAAGTTCGGCAGCATCAGCAGCGTACTGCTCAATGGTGTGTCCATAAATATCCTGACTCGATCTGCCATGGCCTCTCCGATCATGAGTGACTACGCGATACCCTCTCTGTAGGAAGAAAATCACCTGTGCATCCCAGTCATCAGAAGATAATGGCCAGCCGTGGTGAAACATCAATACTGGTCCCTGTCCTTGATCTTTGTAAAAAATTTCTGTTCCGTCTTTTAGTTTTAAAGTGCTCATAGCTATTTGGTTTAAATGTTAATATGTATTTTCTTTTTGCTACCATAAAACTACACGAACAATTAGCCAATTTCAAAAATCATTCGACGAATGGGCAAAATGAGTCGTTAAATAGACAACAAAAAAGATCATCAAGCATGAGCTGATGATCTTTCAATTACTTATTGTTCATGTAGAACTTAGTCCGTATAGCTTGCTAATAAACGTTGAGCTTCTTCGACGGCTGCGGTAAGGATCTGCACGACTTCGGTTAAAACACCTTCCGATAAGGTGTTCTGTTCGGTTGTAAGTTCAAGTATTCCCAGTTTATCATCAAGCACAGGAAGCAATCCCATAATGGCGACGCTAGTTTTAAAATCATGTGCTCTTAATTTAAATCTGGAGAAATCCTGACTTGCATAAGCGGCCTTTAGCTCCTGAAGCTGGCCTGGAACTTTGTCGATAAACTGGCGGGTGACTGTCCGCTCGAAAGCGCTGTCCCCCCTACTTACCGAATGCATGTAAGCAAGGTCCAAATAAGTAAACTTCCCCTTATCCGCAATTTCTTCAAACTGCACTGTAGGCTGGAATCTGATGCCAAAATGTGAAATAAGCTTAAAGAGCTCTTCTTCATTGATGGGTTTGGAAATATATTCGTTCATTCCTCTGCTGAGGCATTTTTCTCGTTCACCTGCCAAAGCATGCGCAGTCATGGCAATGATCGGAATATTCAATTGCAACACTTCCCTGATGTGCTGCGTTGCAGCATAACCATCCATCTGTGGCATCTGTAAATCCATCAACACAAGGTCGGCGTGATTATTTTTTAGATACTCAACGGCCTCCTGTCCATTAGAAACAATTCCGAAATCAACATTCCATTGCCCCAGCATATGCTTCATCAGACTTTGGTTCATCGTATTATCATCAACGACTAAAATATGAAGTGGTAAATTTGAATAATCTTTGAAATAATCGGTATCGACCACCGAAGCGGCTAACAATTGCTCCTGTGCTATCCCATAAGGGATAAAAAAATTAAAAGTCGTCCCTCTTCCCTGCTCACTCTGAACCTCGATATCACCATGTTGCAGTAGAATCAGATTTTTTACAATAGACAATCCAAGTCCTGTTCCGCCATAATTGCGGGTAATGGAATCTTCGCCTTGATTAAAGCGTTCAAAAACTTCATTGATTTTTTCCTTGTCAATTCCAATTCCGGTATCTGTGACGACAAATCCAACCACAACTTCCTTTTCGCTCCTGCTCTTTTGGTAAATTTCGATATGTATACTGCCCTGTTTGGTAAATTTAATGGCATTTCCAATCAAGTTTACCAAAATCTGGGTTAACCTGGTTGCATCCCCTGTCAGTGTATCGGGAATGGAGACATCGACCTTACTTGAAATCGAAAGCCCTTTTTCTTTTGCCCGTTGAACAAAAAATGTTTCAACAGAATTTAACAATCCACTGATACTGAATGTACCGACAGTGATGCGCATCATACCAGCCTCGATTTTGGAAAGGTCCAAAATATCGTTGATGATCGTCATCAAATTCTCTCCCGACTGTTGAATGGATGATACAAACTCAGAAGAGGTCGCGTCCAGACTTCTTTTTTGCAGCAGGTTTGTAAATCCGAGAATTCCACTGAGCGGGGTTCTGATTTCGTGGCTCATATTGGCAAGGAAGTTCTCCTTGGTCTGCGCTGCAATGGAAGCTTTCTTTTCCGCAGCGTCCAATTCCTCGATCAGCACACGTTGCCGGCGGAACTGGCGTAGGATATGGAAACCGACTACCGAACCGCTCAAAATCAATAAAACCAATAGGGAAATATCGTATAGCCGTGCTTTTCTGCCCATTTCCTCACTCTGCAAGCTGAGCTCACTCATGTGCAATTGCCTACTTTTATAGATCTTCGCTGTTATTCCCGTAATTTCGTTTGAAATGATTCGGGCTCTTGGATTGGCAATTGAGGTTTGATCATCCATGTTTCCAAGAGAAAGATACCGTGCCAAAAGCTGATCACGGACTATTTTTTTGTCCATTGCAAGGACGCCCAGCCGTTGTATAAGCTTTTCTTCAACAGGATCGGAATTATCTCTGGACAAGGAATCCAGAAAGTTCTCGATCTGATTTATCTTTTTATCGATCCCTTCCAGATGGGTCGTATCGTTGGTGGCTATTGATGCTCTGATCCTACTTTCCACACCAAGGATATCGCGGTCGATTTCGCGCAGATGATTGCTCGCACGCAGCTCGTTCAGCAGTGTGTTATTGTTATGGATAAGTGCTTCTGTATTTCTGGCCGAATTGACCTGAACGGCAATCAGCAGTATTGTTCCCGCTATAAATGTCAGAATTATAAAGTAGCTAAACCGTTTACTGTTCATTATAGAATTACTTGTCATAAACAAAAGTTAAGAGGATTGGTTAAGTAATAGCTTAAGAAGAAAAACAGTAGGTGATTTAAAATACATTCATTCTTGTATTTAAAGCCTTACGGTACGCATCTGCTACCGGAATGAATGTACCGTTTATCACAATACCTCCGTCCTGTAAAGTATCTATTTTACTGATAGATACAATAAAGGACCGATGCACCCTGATAAAATCATTCTTCGGTAAACGCTCTTCCGCAGTTTTCATCTTGCCATGAATGGCAAACATCTTTTCTTTTGTATAAAATTTTACATAATCTCCCATTGCCTCAGCGTAAAAGATATCTTCAAGCTTCAGGCGCCTCGTCACGTTAGCATCTCTGACAAACAAAAATTCATCGTTACTGATATGCACATTATCCTTTCTGCTATCCAGGATTGACTGAGCTTTCTCCACGGCCTGTAAAAACCGGACAGGAGAAATGGGCTTTAAAATATAATCCGCGATATTAAGCTCAAAAGCCTCGATCGCATATTCCTTTTTGGAGGAAGTGAAAATGATGATTGTATCTTTTCCCGATAAACTTTTGGTAAGCTCAATACCTGTCATTTCAGGCATTTCAATATCCAGAAAGAGCAGGTCAACCTCGTTTTTCTGAATAAAATGGTAAGCCTCCATAGCGTTTGAAAATTCCTGCACGATGGTAAGATCCGGAACCTGCTTTGCCAAATGGGCCAAGGTCGTTCTTGCAATATCATTATCGTCAACAATCAGAGCTTTCATAGTAATAAGTATATATGTTATTATGACAAATATACTTATTACTTTCTTTTTTTATCGCTCACCAATAGCTCCTATCTAAAATAAGAACGGATCATCCATGCCATCTGTTCATGAGTTTCCATCAGTCCAGTGATAAAGTCACTGGTTCCGTAGTCTTTATATGACTCTGCAAAAGGCGTAATATTTCCACGTAAAAATTCAATGATACTTTCGTGGTCTGCCAGCAGGTCTTTCATGTAGCCAAGACCATCATTCGTCCTGTCACTATACTCGGTAAGGTGAGTCAGTTCCAGGTAGCTCTTCAGGGTTGCTGGTGCATAATGCCCGATTTTTCGTAGGCGTTCTGCAACACTATCAATAAGTTCGTCCAACTGCTTGTACTGCTCCTCAAAGAAGATATGGTTTGCATGAAAATTGTCTCCGGTGACGTTCCAGTGTGCGTTTCGGGTCTTGATATAAAGTACAGTTTCATCGGCCAATAATTTTGCCAATTGTGCAGCAACAGCATCTGTGCTTGCTTCGTTTATTCCAATGTTTGCTTTCATAATATGTATGTTTTTAGTGTTATTTTTTTAATGTAAATGACCTGCGCTATCGAACAAGAATAATTTTACCTGTGTGCGTCCCTTCTTCTAACAGCTTATGTGCTTGAATAGCTTCGCTAAAGGGAAATGTCTGAAAAATGACAGGTCTTATCTTTTTTGATTCAAGCAGCGGCCATACGTTTTTTTTAACTTCGGCTGTTAAATATTTCTTAAACTCATACTCCCGGCTTCTTAAGGTACTCCCTGTGATCGTTAGACGCTTGATCATCATCTGCCAGATGTCAAGATCCACATGACTGCCAGATACAGCATTGATATAGACAAGCCGCCCTTCAGGTTTAAGGATATTGAGGTTCTTTCGGACATAGTCCCCTCCGATCATATCCAGGATAACATCTACACCTTCCTGCATCAGTTCTTTCTCGAAATCCTGCTTTTTATAGTTGATATAAAAATCTGCCCCCAGGTCAATACAGTTCTGACCTTTTTCATCTGATCCTACGGTCACAACGACGCGTGACCCAAGCGCATGCGCCAACTGTATGCCTGTAATACCAATTCCACTATTACCTCCGTGGATCAGAAGAGTTTCACGAGGCTTCAATGCCGCTCTCTGAAAGACATTTGACCATACGGTAAAAACTGTCTCTGGTAAACTTGCAGCCTCAGCATAAGTGAGATCAGCGGGTATTTCAAGGCATTGCCCTTCACGCACAGTTACAAATTCGGCGTACCCGCCACCAGCGAGCAGTGCGCACACCTTATCGCCCACTTTAAAGTTTGCGACCTGTGGACCGCATGCTACGATTATACCAGCTATTTCCAGTCCCAGTATGTCTGCGGGTACACCGGCAGGAGGAGGATAATTGCCCTCCCGTTGAAAAATATCAGATCTATTGAGACCCGCCGCTTTTACTTCGATCAGGACTTGGTCGGCTGTGGGTATTGGTGTTTCAAATTCTCTCAGCTGCAGGACCTCGGGCCCGCCGTAGCTTGTTATTGCGACCGCTTTCATATGTTTCAATTATTTGTTCTTAAATTTTCAGCTCTTTTCCATTTCAGTTTGTGCACAACTTCTTTTCCCGCTGAGAGAAAAGGTTTGCCACTTTCCAAAAACAGATATTCATTATCAAAATGTATCAACCTATTCTGTGTTTGACCGGTCCAGTTTGGAAAAAGCGAAATAAACATCGTATGACTCAATGTCTGTTTTACTTCATCAGTATCAAATGGACCAGAATAGGCTAAATAGGTAGAGCTTTCCTGCACATACTCTTCTGCAGTAGCACCGGTCCAGTGCTCTTGACTAAAGTTCTTCCGCTTAGGATTCATAATCTGTGCTGACATATAGCCGTCAGGATTATATATGATGAGACCCTTGGGTGATTTTCCCATCGGATATGAAATATCACCATTTTCGAGCCTCACTTCGATCAGTTCCACCAAAGTCCAGGTACCGATCAGTCGTTTAAATAATGTCGCTTCCATTTTTAAAAGAGTTTTATTAGGCGCAATTAATGGTACGCCTACTTGCTGGTAGAAAGGCTGATTGTACTTTCCTGTAAGGGCTTTATTTTCGATACTTTTAGCAAAGTTCGGAGTCTCCTCATGGTTGTGTGCATCCGAAGCGGCCTGTCTTGCTGCAGCTGCATCCGAAAGATTGATGCCATTTTCTTTGATATAAGCCAGCATTTCAGGAGTAGCAGTTGCATGGATCTCATTGGTGTAAAGACAGGAGTTATCGTCAATTTTGGTGGCCTTAAGCTCCCAAAGCACCTGAACTTTTGTACGGCCTCCTTTGGTGATTGAGTCTGAAATCGAAAGCATCCGACAGTAATCCGGTTCATGGACAACGGCTACGTAATGCTGTACCATTAAGGCATCTCCTATTGTTTCGACATTAAGTGAAACCGGTTCTCCGTCAAATGTTGTGGAGATTGCTGCACCGATATGCTGGGTAGAGCATCGCTGATATTCTGCATCGGGCAGGTTCAATAACCAATCGGCAATATTTACTTTCTCAATTGGTGCATTGATGATTGCTGTAACTGCTGAATGTGACAATGCGTTTTCTGAGGTTTGAATAATTTCCATAATATTAAATTTTAAATGATTGATTTGTGTTTACTGATGTAAATCTAGGCCTATTTACCGTCCGCCGAATTTACTATCCATCGGACGGGCATAAAGTATCGTTAAAAAGGGAATATTAATCGTTGAGGCGATGAAGGATGAAGTAATCTGCAAAGCGCGCGGCGGCTCTATGTTTTTTACGTTCAGGGTGTCAGTAAATGTTCTTCTGCAATCTGATGGTTTCCTTAACGATTATTTCAGCATCAAGAACAGCATTGTAGATGAAATGTCAGGGGGAGGTTTTTTATAGTTGGACTTTTGCTACTTGGTATTAAATCCCATTTGAAACGGGCTTTGCTACCTCATTTGGTGTCTTTCCGAATTCTTTCTTGAACGCAAAAGAAAAATGCGACAGATCTTCAAACCCTACTTCAAGATAGACATCACTCGGCTTTCTGGATTGCTCGGCAATTTGAAAATAGGCCTCCTGCAATCTTTTTCTCTTGAGCCAGGTGCCCGGAGCCATTCCGAATACACGTTGAAAATCCCGCTTGAAGGTCGATAGGCTCCTCCCCGTAAAAAATGCAAACTTTTCCAGGCTGATGTTAAACCTAAAATTTTTGTTCATGTATTCCTTTAAATTAATCCGATCAGGTAACGAGAAATTGAACAATATATGAATGAGGTCAGGATTCGATTTCAACAGAATAATCAGTAATTCCTCTCTCTTGACATCAACAAAATCTGCACTGATCTCCAGATCGCCGGTATAATACGGTTCCAGGGATGTTATAAAATTCTTAATAAACCTATTTTCCGGTATGAAAATAAAGGAGTCGCCGATGGCTGATGGCCGAATTTCATAAACATGGCGTTCAAGAAAGCGCTTCAGGAATTCCTCATCCAGGGTGATGATGATTTTTTCAAATTCATCATTGTCCTTATATTTTGTATAACGTACCAAATGATTTTTCCGGGCGATACAATAGTCGCCCGGTTTCATGCTGTAGTTTTTTTCGCCGTCATAAGCCTTCATATCTCCCTTCAATAAATATAGAAAATAGTTTTCCGGTATATAGTTTTCGGGGGAGATCTCTGGACCCAGGTGACAGGATTGGATGTTGTTTACTTTCATGGTTTACCAAATATACTGATCCCTAACGTTTAATCCTGTACCTGACAAAATTTTAAACTGTCCACGCTTGCAAGTATCGCCAGTTCTTTCGCACGCGGGTGCCAGCCGAGCATTTCTGTCGCTTTTTTGTTGGACATCTTTGTATACTCTTGGGGTGGTGTAGGCTGCAGAACAGCGATTTTTCCGGCCAGTTTGGGACGTTCCTTTTTGATCAGTTCGGCTACATCATAAAAAGACATAGCCCCTTCCGAAGTTGCCAGAAATCGCTGTCCGGCCGCTTCAGGGTGTAACATCGCTTTGATATGGATATCAGCGACATCGCGAACATCTACCACACCAAATGTAAATGGTGCATTTTCCTTGACGAGTCCGTCAACAATACCCTTAACGACAGTATCCAGCGAGGCCGAGGAAATACCGCCGAGGATGGGGCCAAAAATTCCGACGGGATTAATGACCGTTAACTCCATAGCTGTGGCTGCATCCTCCATAAATTGCCAAGCGGCCTTTTCTGCAATTGTTTTTGATTTTATATAAGCCTGTATTGGTGCGTTTTCATCGGTCCAGTCGAGCTCCGTAAAAACATGATTTTTGGGATCGATGCTATAACCGATCGCAGCAAAAGAGGATGTGAGCACGACACGTTTGACGCCTGCCCTTTTCGCGGCTTTCAAGGCTCTCAACGTACCTTCTCTGGCAGGGATAATTAGCTCGTTTTCGTCTTTGGGCTGCTCGGCGAAAAATGGCGAGGCCACATGCAGGACATAGTCACATCCCTGCGCCGCTTCGTCCCATCCGCTGTCGGAAAGCAGATCGGCCTGATAAAAAGATAGCTGATCAAACGTGCTGATGCCGCCTTCGCTCAGCGCATCCAAGATTTCGTTCTTGCGGGCGAGCGTGCGCAGTGTTGTTCTTACGGTAAATCCCTGCTCAAGTAGTGCAAGAATAGTATTAACGCCTAAAAATCCGGTACCACCGGTTACTAAAACTGTTTGATTGTTCATTTCGGATCAATTATTTGAATTTGTAGGTCAACTGTATGGCGTTTTCCGCATAATCCCACAGCCTTTTGGCAAGCGCTTCATCATTCATCGCTGTGGTGTGATGATTTGATAGCGCCGGATATCCCGCATATTCTTTCGGACCATCCGGCCCGTAAAATTTTCCGCCTTCAACCGACGCATCTGTCGCTGCGAATAAGCTGGGCAAAGCTCCCTGCCAGGGATCCATCACCTGATCAAATGCAGCAAACATGCCTTCCAGATTTTCCTCCGGTATATTCCGCTGTAAATCGGTGCGCGTAACACCCGGGTGTGCCGCCACAGCAATCGCTGACATACGGGCATTTTTGAATCTCTTGTCCAGCTCATAGCTGAACAAGATATCTGCCAGTTTGCTCACCGCATATTCACGCCATTCGTCATAGCTCTTTTCCAATCTGAGGTTGTCAAAATCTATGCTATCCACCAACGTAGCCGCCCCACTGGAAAGTGTCACTACCCGGGCGTTGGCGGCCTGCTTAAGCAGCGGCAACAAATATCCTGTCAGCGCAAAATGCCCCATAAAGTTTACACCGAACTGCAATTCAAATCCGTCATCCGTTTTAGCAGCTGGAGGCACCATTACTCCGGCATTGTTGACGAGTATATCCAGTTTTGTGTGCTTTTGCATAAAATGATCTGCAAATTCCCGAACCTGTCCAATGTTTGCAAGGTCGAGTTTTCCATAGTCCAATGTTCCGGTGCCTGCCGTGTCGGATTGGATTTTTTGGATCGCATTTTTTGCTTTTTGTACATCTCGTGCAGCGATGGTCACCTGTGCACCTGCTGCATACAATGCTTTTGCTGTTTCAAACCCTATGCCCGTGTTTGATCCGGTCACGATTGCTATTTTACCTGATAAATCAGGTATATTATTTTTCGTCCACATAACCCTTTGTTTTTATTCTTCTACAAAATTCGTGGAATAGCTGTTATGCCGTTTTGTTGTGAAGTTCAATTTTTCTTTGTTGTGGAGTTCATCTTTCCGTTCTATTCCTAAGGTTAGCGATGTTGTACCAGAATTCGTTCCGTTCCAATGCTGTTACCCGGCCTTGCCCTAATTTTTGGATATCACTGCCGATCAAATCTTTGAAATGCCCTGATTTGATATGCCTGTGTCCTTTAGGAATTTTTAAATAGAGGGAGCTAACGGAATACTTCTGGTTTATTGCTACAGCTCCCTGTATTCCTGATCTTTAATCTTCAATTTCCAGATGAGTACTCAAAGCAATGCGGTTCCAGCCATTGATGGTGACGATGAGCATGATGATCTGAGCAATCTGATTTTCATTAAAAAATTGGGACGCTTTGCTGTACGTTTCTTCACTTAATCCCTCCTGGTGGATAAGGGTTATTTCCTCTGTCATTGCCAGTATGGCCTGCTCCTCTTCGGTGAAAAATTTGACAGCCTCCCTCCAGGCACTCAACAAAAAAATACGCTCCGGTTTTTCACCATTTTTAATGGCATCCTTGGTGTGCATGCTGATACAGTACGCACAGTTGTTGATCTGTGATGCACGGATTTTGACGAGCTCTTTAAGCGTTTGCGCGATCTCAATTTTCGAAAGATAACCTTCCAATCCCAACATTGCTTTGAATGCCAGTGGTTCCGTTGTGCTGATGTTGATACGTTTTTCCATGTTTCTTATTTTTTAATTTGATACTACAAATTTGAAAAATGGAGAGCCCAAAAAACTTAAACGGGTTTAAGAAAAATTCTTTTTGCGGATTTCGCTGAGATACCTCATCCAATATACCCGATCCGTGCTTACAGAGCGCCACCTACAGATAGAAGGAAAGTTCTGCCTGCGGATTTCCAGTCGAAGACGTTATAATCAATATGTCCTACTCCACAGAAGCTGCGTGGACCTTTGCACCCCTTGCTACCCTAAGTGATAGGCTATTTCCGCAACTCCCTTCTCTCCCAATCTCAGTAGATTTTTAGCCTCCGAAGTCAAAAATATATGGATGAGTTCCAAAGCAGTTTTACCTGTTTCCTGTTTTAGTACGTCACTTAAATAACGTGGCGAAATAAACAGCTGTTCGGAAATATAGGTAACGCTTGGCAACCCGTTTTTTTCCAGAGCTCCTTCATCAATATATTTTTTAAGGATATCATTGAATCTTGCTGCTATTTTTCCAATAACCTGTTCTCGGTCGACAAACTGTCTTTTGTAAAAACGCTGTGCATATTTCAAAATCGATGATATATGACTCAAGATAATCTCACGGCTATATTCATCGGGATTATTAAAATATTCACCCTTAATTTTCGCATGAAGATCCAGAATAATCTGCTCTTCTTTTGGAGAAAGTTGCAGCGCTTCCGTTACATCGTAGTCAAAGAAGCCATAATTGTTAATGCTTTTAAAGAGCTCGTGACCGTTCAGATAATCTTCGTGAATCATCAACATATAGCCTTTTTCTTCAAATTCAAGGTCTTTCATTTCAATGATCTGCCGTGGTTTGGCAAAAAATAGACAGCCATTATCGTGGTCGTATTTTGTACGTCCGTACATAAACATCCCTGATTTTATTCTTTTGAAAGCGATGATGTAACAATCTGTGGTAAATTCCCTATTTCCCAGCGGAAAGGCCGCCTGACAGCCAATCATACTGAAGAGCGGATGCTCCGGAGCGTCCCAGACATTTCCGCTGTGCAATTCTGTAAGGGTTTTATAATGTTTCATTTTATTCTTTTATAGAATGTTCGACAATCTCTTTCTATTACAACTGATTCTCTGAAGTTAAGCTAGAAAAGCAAACCAGTACAACTGTAGCAAGAAAACAATTTCTTTGTGCGGATCATTCCTAATAAATCTAGTGCCCATGTGCGGCAATGCTCACCTCTTTCCAATTTTGGATATCTTTCAATCTTTGGGTGTAAACCTCATTGACCACGTGATATGCAATTTTACCGAACAACAATCTTTGTGGAGGATTTTGATTGTCAATAAGATTCAAAACTGGGTCTACTGTCGATTCAGGTTTTCCCCATGTATCAGGATTGTCCCCTGTTTCCGCAAATGCCTCTCGTATTGGATCGTAATCGGTAATATCCGAAGAAGTCTGCACCGCTGAAGCTCCTGCCCAGTCCGTTGCAAATCCATTGGGTTCAATTAATGTTGTTTTTATTCCCAAATGTGCTGTTTCTGAACCAATCGTTTCAATTAATCCTTCGACGGCAAACTTTGAAGCATTATACAATCCTAAAAGCGGTAGCGTCGTTAATCCCAAAAAGCTGGAAATTTGAATGATATGCCCACTTCTTTGTTTTCTCATCACCGGTAAAATTGCTTGTGCTACCCAAAGTGAACCAAAAAAATTGGTTTCCATTTGGTCTCTCGCCTGCTGTTCTGTTGTTTCTTCCGTCGTTCCGAATAAACCAAAACCAGCGTTATTAATCAAAACATCAATTCTTCCAAAGTGTTTTTCTACTTTCTCCACTACTTCAAAAACTTCTGTACGGTTGTTAACATCCAGTTTCACAGGAAGAATGCTGTCACCATACTTCTCTTTTAAATCCTGCAACGCTTCAATATTTCTAGCGGAAGCAGCAACTTTATCGCCTCTTCTAAGTAAGGCCTCAGCCCATAATTTTCCAAATCCTTTGGAAGCTCCTGTTATAAAAATTATTTTGCTCATTATTTTTTCTTTTTTTGTTAATCCAAAATTATCGTTATCCATACTCATACACTAACTCATTTCAGCTGAAGAATAGCACATAATTACGATATAGCTTTAGCTCTACACCTTAGTTAAAAAGAGAGCTCCTTCAATTTCTAAAAGAAGCTCTCACCAACACGTCAATTAAAACACTTATTATAAACTTTTTGCTACCGGAAAATCAATCGGGATCTGGGTATTTGCAAAAACATAATTCGTAAAACTTCTAAGGGCAACCAAGGCTGTAAGTTCTACGAGCGCTTTCTCATCCAAACCAGCTTTATAGAAGCCTTCCATTGCAGCATTTCCGGCATTACCTTTATTGTTTGCGATCGATTGCGCAAGTTTGATGATGGCATCCAATTTAATATCTTCGACACCTCCCTTTCTGATTGCTAAAGTGTCCTCCTCACTAAAACCATTTAATTTAGCTAGCATGGTATGTGCAGCAAGACAGTAATCACAATTATTTACCTGTGACACAACCAAGTTGATCGCTTCCCTTTCCTTTGCAGTGTAAGAAGAATGATGCGCTAAGGTTGCTTCTGTTTCCAGCATCGCTTTTAAAGCTGATGAAGAGTATCCTATAGTAGCATAAAGGTTCGGGATCTTGCCCATTTTTTTCTCTACTGATGATAAAATGACCTGAGCTTCTTCGCTCAATTGTTCTTTGTTTGGAACTGTAATAGTTTTCATATTCTTATTATTTATTATTGTTTACTTGAATCTTTCAATGTCATCCCCGTCTAACGACTGATCTTTTAAAGACAAAAATCCCAAATGTGTAAAAATGCACGGCATTACCCGTGCGCTGCTTCTGAAACATCCTTCCATTCCTTCCACTGTTGAAGTTTTTCACCATACACCTTTTCTGTTTTGACATAACCCAATTTGCCCAGGAATAATCTTAACGGCGGATTTTCACTGTCAATCAGTTTTAATATAGCCGGAATAGTAGCTTCCGGAGTACCGTAATCAGTAGGGCCAAGTCCTTCAATTTTAGTTAGGCCTTCTTTCAGCGGATTATAAACATCGAGCGAATCGCCAAAAACTGCCGAACTTCCTCCAAATTCTGTTTTATAGCCATTTGGTTCGATAAGCGTTACATGGATGCCAAAATCTTTTACCTCGCTGGCCAGCGCTTCACTGAGGCCTTCCACCGCAAATTTTGTAGCGTTGTAAATGCCTAAGGTCGGAAGGCTCCATACGCCCAGTACACTTGAAAGCTGGATGATATGCCCATGTCCCTGTGCTCTGAGGATTGGCAGTGCTGCCTGTGTCACCCATAGTGTTCCGAACAGATTTGCATCGAAAACATCCCGGGCTACTTTTTCACCGATTTCTTCCACTGCACCAAAAACGCCATACCCTGCATTGTTGATCACCACATCAAGCTGACCGAAATGTTCCTTTGCTTTGTTTACGGCAGCAAATACAGCTTCTCTATCGGTAATATCCAACTGTAACGGTAATAACTGATCGCCATACTTTTCTGATAATGCTGTAAAAGCATTCGCTTTTCTGGAAGTTGCGACCACGTTGTCCCCACGTTGCAACAGTGCTTCTGTCCAAAGTTTTCCAAATCCTGAAGTTGCTCCTGTTATAAAAATTGTCTTTGCCATGTTGTTATTGTTTAAATTATTATTTGTTATTTTGATAAGACAAAGTTATATCCAGAACCGGCCTATGCTCTACTCCATATCAGCGGAAGAATAGCACAGATTTACGAAAATGTAATTTTGAAACATTTCAACAAGCAAATTCCTAAAATTAGAGACATTGGAAAAGATCAATCATTATAAAAGCATAACCGAACTTCATGAAAAAAGTGGTTTTGAAACTCCGAAGCATCCACTATTGAGCCTGATGACCTGTAAAGAACTTATGACCTATTCGGTCGGAGAAGACAGGTTCACCGGAGACTTTTATATGGTTGCTCTGAAAAAGATCAAATCGGGCTATGTGCTATATGGCAAAACGAAATACGACCACAGTAATGGATCTACCGTTTTTATGAAGCCAAGGCAGATTATTGAGGTCAGTAATGTACAGTTTGCAGAAAAGGGTTTTGTTATATTTTTTCATGAGGATTATCTGGCCGGCCATATTCTGCATGACCAAATCAAAAACTACGGCTATTTTGAGTATGAAATAAATGAAGCCCTGCACCTATCTCCTGCTGAGGAGGTTATCATGTGGGAGCTCTATGAAAAAATACGCAAGGAATATGACGAAAACTCCGACGAATTCAGCCGTGAAATTATACTGTCACATATTGATTCCATCCTAAAATATTCCGACCGCTTTTATAAAAGACAGTTTGTGGATCGAAGTAATAACGTTTCGGGAACCACGCTAAAAAGGTTCCAGACAGTATTACAGAACTATTTTGATAGCAAGATACACCTTAAAGGAGGCTTGCCCACCGTAAATTACCTTGCGGGAGAACTTTTTCTATCAAGCAGGTATCTGAGCGATCTTCTTAAACAGGAAACCGGAAAAACCGCTCTCGAACATGTCCATATTTACCTGATTAAAGAGGCGAAAAATCTATTGCTGGGATCGGACAGCAACATTTCGGGCATAGCCTATAATCTGGGATTTGAAAGCCCTTCATATTTTACCCGTTTGTTTAAAAAATTGGTAGGTGTTACACCTGCCCAATTTAAAGAAGCCAAGAATTGATTTCATAATTATGGGTGCTGATGTTCATACGTTTTTCTATGTTTCTTATTTTTTAATTTGATACTACAAATTTGAAAAATGGAGAGCCGGAAAAACCTAAACGGGTTTAAGAAAAATTCTTTTTGCGGATTTCGCTGAGATACTCGGGTGTAAAGCCCAGGTAAGAAGCCACGAGATATTGAGGTACGCGCTGGAGGAATGCAGGCTGATTTTTGAGGAATTGACGGTATAGCTCCTCCCTGGAGTGCTCGTAAAGCATCTTCACACGCATCTGTGCTGCAGCATACGCTTTTTGGTACACCATGCGAAAATACTTCTCCATGACCGGGTGCTTTTCCAGCAAATCATCGAAGGCATGCTGGCGAATGACCAGCACTTCCGTAGGCTGTACAGCCTGGATGTAAAATTCTGTCGCGGTCTGATTGATATAAGAGAAGGTCTCTGTCATCCACCAGTTTTCAATGGCGAATTCAGTTGTCTGCTGCACACCCTTTTCATTGATAAAAAATTTTCGCAGAATTCCATCCAGTACAAAATAACTTGATTTGCAGATCTGCCCTTCGGTCAATACGTTTTCTTTCTTCTTAAGGCGCTGCCGCTCAAAATATCCGGTTATATCGACAAATTCATCGTTGGAAATTATTATAAATTTATCCAGGTGTTTTTTGAACTGTTCAAGCATTATTGTACGTCTGTTTCATTATCTTTAGTTCAATTAAGATAATAAAAAATAAGATAACTTGTGCAACCTCGGTTGGCGCTTTGTTTCTTTAGTTTATTTACTTAACTACCAAATGGGAGCCTATTTGAGAGGGGTTAACACTGTAAATCAAGAAAATATGTTTACAATAGAACAAATTAAAACAGCGCATAGCCAAGTAAAATCAGGCGCGGACTTTCCTGCCTATATCCAGGAGATCAAAAAATTAGGGGTTACCGCTTACGACGTTTTTGTTGCAGATGGGCACGCTGATTATTATGGTGATAATCATTACAAAACCAGCTCACCAGCTAGTCATGAACCATTGACTATTGGTGGTACTGTTGACGCTGAACAGTTCAAAAAAGGTTTAAAAGAGCATCAACAGGGCAAAACAGATTACCCCACTTTTATGGCAATGTGCGCAACGTGTGGTATCGAAAAATGGACTGTCTTTCTTGACAAGATGACCTGCGCGTATTATGATAATGCCGGGAATGAAATTCTGGTGGAAGAAATACCGCAGTAACACGATCCGCAATTGCGCAAATACACATCGAAGTTAAATTAAACATAGGAAAGAAAATGGGCCAATACTTTTGGATTGCTATACCAGCGGAGCTATTTTTTCAATATTGCGCGGAAACGATGGAAAAACATCGGGCGCATGCCTATGTTGAGAAGATAAACCGTCGTTCAGGCCAGCGGAATTATGTGAAATATAACAAGGAAAATCAGTCGGCATTTTTGAAAAGCTTTTCATCAGCAGATTATCAGGGATTTTTCCTTTCCACCTATCCTTTTTCAGATCAGGAAACCAGCGTAGATTCAGGTGTCTTCTATGACTCGCCTGTAGCCGAATATACCATTGCAGGAAGCGGTGGTTATGAAACGGACCGGACAAGAGAAATTATCCACTTACGGCAGATCATGAAGCAAGCAGACAAATCCGCAAAAGCATTTTTTGCTGCCTTGCAGCGCAGCCTCAAAAAGATCCCCGATCTACGCGATACCTTAAGCAGTGGAAATAAAAATTATTTTTACCTGCCGACATCAAAAAGTATCATTCCCCAAAATGCCCATAGTCGGCTTATAACACTACCCTGGGAAGAACACTGCCTGAGCAAAGACCTCGTCTACCAACAGCAATGATTCACATTTATAACATAAACAAATGGCAAAATCTATTTTAACAATCACCCTGAATCCATCCGTAGACAAGAGTACCAGCGTACCACATATCGTTCCTGAAAAGAAATTGCGCTGTGAAAAACCTGTATATGAACCTGGTGGCGGCGGAATTAACGTATCTCGGGCATTGAAAAGACTTGGTTTGGAGTCAACAGCCCTTTTTACATCCGGAGGAAAGACAGGCAGTTTACTCGAAAGCTTATTGAAGCTGGAAGATATTGCTATAGATCCTATTCGGGTGAACGGCGAGACCCGCGAAAACTTTATTGTGGTTGACAGCGCAACGAATCAGCAATATCGGTTCGGGTTTCCAGGCGAACAGTTTGAGTCCAACGAACTGGAGGGGATCAGGACTTCAATTGAGGAAATCACCTATACTCCGGATTTTGTCGTTATCAGCGGTAGTATGCCCGCTGGTATGCCGCCCGAGTTTACACGATCACTGATCAATACGTACAAAACGAAGGGCAGTAAAATAATTATTGATACCTCTGGCGATGCACTTCGCCTTGCACTGGAGGAAGGTGTCTATTTAATCAAACCAAATGCCGGCGAGCTCGCTGCTCTTGTGGGAAAGGAAGAGTTGGGGCATTCCGATCTGGATATAGCCGCCCAACAGCTCATTTCGCAGGGGAAGGCTACGCTAATCGTGGTTTCGCTAGGTGCACAAGGCGCTATATTATATTCAGAAACAGAAAGAATCCAGCTGCCTTCCCCACTGGTCAAGGTACGCAGTACGATGGGCGCAGGTGACAGTATGGTCGCTGGAATGGTCTCTGTCTTAGCCCAACAGGGCGATATGGAGCATGTCCTTCAGATGGGTATCGCCTGTGGCTCGGCAACGACGATGGCGGAGGGAACTGGGCTATTCGCGAAGAAAGATGTGGATCGGCTGTTTTCGGAAATAAAGAGTAGATAAAAATTGAAGATGTTGCCTTACACATAAAGATGTTGCTTTACAAAAAGGCGCACAATCCCGTGCGCCTTTTTGTTCAACTCATCTTTTCCGTTTACCCAATTTGGCCAGCAACCTACTTGTGGCGAAACTGACCAGCGTACCCAAAGCAGCCGTCAAGGCGGTCTGCAAAACATCCCCTAGCGAGATACTGGCCCAAATGGAACAGACGGTACCGCCGATGGCCGAAATGCGGATATCATTCACTTTCATCCATCGCGCTCCTTTCTACGGTTTCTTCAGTTCCATCTTTAACGGACCTATTCTTCGGGCCGCCCGCCGAAGGATCCTTATCGTCTACCTCCGGCAGTGGCTTAGCCTCGTCCAATACCGTTTCCACAATGCCAAGCCCCAGGGCCAGGTATTTTAATAGATTGCCCACCTTACCCGGTAGCTTAACAGGTGCCGCCAATAGTAGCTGCAGCACCTGTCCTACTTTATTAAAGATCTTTTTCATCTGTATAAATTTGTTTTTCAATTGAGATGAAGCTATCAGATTTATTCATTCCCCAATATGATTGAATAAATCATGATGGTTTCATGTTTACTTTTTTAAGGGATGATCAATTTTAGGGCAGAAAGCCCTTTTACTGGACCTGTACTTCGACCAGTCCCTGCAGCATTAGTTCGACTACTAGCGGATAAAACTTTTTGTAGGCGACGCCCGAGGCTAACAGGCGATAATCGCCATCCTCCAGTACATATTGCGCGCCTACCAGAATGCAGCCAGCAGTCTCTTTGTAGCTGTTTCCTTTGTGAAAGTAGACATAGCTAAAGTCTGGAATATCAAGTATTTCTAACATACCACGATGCATCTTTGGATAGTCGTCATAATAACGGCCATTCATTGCCCCCTCGCGATTAAAACCCAGCGGGTAATGCCCGGCTGGTATGGCGGTTTCGCCCCTAATTTTCACGGGACGCGGAATATTCTCCAGACCATAGCAGACAAACTGATTGTTCACATAAATCTCGGAGAGCGTGCTATGCTTGCCCCGTTTTGTGCGGAGAACTTTTATCGTTGATTTCATACGCAAGATTTAAATTAGAAAAGACCGAGGTACTGACTTCTGGAATACAGGTTTTCATCACGATCATGTAGGAAAAGGTACAGGTGTACCGGCCGATCATGCAGAATGGAAGGCAGCTCGATCGTCATTTGGAGATCCTTGCGCAGCACCTGTTGTTCATTGATGGCTGCCTGCTCGCCAATAATATCATAAGCACAGAGTATGACCTGGTCATCCCATTGGTTATAATCTTTGATGTTGGATTCGGTTACATCCCAGCTCAGCTGTATCGTATTGGAAGTGCGTACACAGGTATTGACCGCGAGCGGAGACAGCATGCCATTGCTTATTTTTGCGAGAGCGGGCACTACCTCAAAATCCGGATATTCCCCCTGTATCACATTCGTCAGCGTATGGGACATGGCGCGGCCAAAAGCCGCCTGCACCGTGCACTTGCTATGCGCAAAACCTTTGCGGATGAGCGGGTACAGCGGATTCAAAAACCGGCGTGCCAGCCGAAAACGCTCCTGCGCAGCCTCCCTACGTGTCGGATCTGTAACCTGCTTTTTAAACTCAGAAATCACCAGCATGTCTTATCGTTTTGTGTTCAAAAATCAGGAGGAGCCACATGCTCCTCCCGTTCAATTAATCCTTCAGCGGCTAAGCCAGGTCAAATTCGCCCAAATACGTACTTTTGGATACCTTTTCAGCCTTGCGGTCGGTAAAGAAGATCCAGACATGCCCCTTGCCACCGAGCAGGTGGGCCGGAATCTGGATATCTATTGTACCGGCAGCACGAGTGGGCGGTGTAGGTGCCGTCATAAATTCATCCTTTTCAGGTGAATAGACCAAGATAATGACCTGATCATCGGCCTTGGTCTTGTACAGGCTGTTGAGGATGGTATCCCAGTAGATAGAAAGAATTCCATTATCCACAGCAGCCTCCATGCCGCCGCCGTTGAGGTAAGAGCCCGTACTGATTTCGATCTTGCTGTAATCCAAGCTAAAGTTTGGATAAGTACCGCTTACCGCCTGTGCGATGTTGAGCTGCAGTGCCACGTTTGTGGGCGTCATCTTTTCGGTTTTGGAGAGCCCAAACCCAACCTGCAGGATCGGCGTGATCGGCATCAGAAATTTGGAGATTTTCAGGAAACGGTCCTGTTGGATCAGCTGTTCTTCGGACATCCCTTTCGTCCGCTTTTTGGGCAGGCCTTTGAGGTAGTTGATGGATTTCCAGGACGAAGCTATCACCGCGCCCACTTTACCACTTGCTCTTCCGATTACACCATTGTTGATTGTTGCCATGTTGTTATTTTTTTTAAAAGTTAAACCCCATAAAGCTTTCATTTATACCGGTATGTATTGCTTTACTTCGACAAACATACTACATCAAATAGCCCCTTGTCAATAGCACAAAACAGGTTGGCGGAGACTCGTCGGCGGTACCCCGGCTTTTGTCGGAGACCTGTCGGAGGCAATCGGACATATTCCATGCACACCGTCGTCTGGCACTTCAAAAACTACGCACTTGAGAAGCTGTCTTAGCCCTTTGCTTCGTACCTGATTCGTCCCTGCTTCGGATCAGCAATAGATCTTGTACAGATACTGACCAGACCTTCACCAGTCTCCGAACAGGGAAATACTGTTCAGCAACGGATTAACAGTGGCTGCTTTTACATGCAGCCCCGAAGACAATACGAAGCAGGTACGAATAGTGTAGGGATTTAAGGCATTTGCCGCGGCCATTTTTTATATTCAGTCACATATAGCTGCACCACATCTTTTTTGAGAAAGAGATCCGCATTGCCCTCTTTATAGGTGGCTTTGAGCAGGCCTTTGGCAATACGGCGCTCGATGGTGCGCACACTTTTGCTCAAAAAATAGGCGACTTCGTGGATGGTCATCGTACCGGTCATCTTGTGGAGCTCCGTATACTGCTGTTCCTGCAGCAGGTCAAGAATACGATCCAGCTTGGCCGCTAAGGGTGTATATCCGATGCCTGATTTTAATTGAAAAGAATAGTTGATTTTTAGGTGAATAGCTGTCGCATTGGACACAAAACGAGGGGTGATCTCCTGTTGATCAGGAGATCCTTTTACAAAAAACATAAACGGGTAAGGTTAGCTCGACTAACCGCCGAAATCCAGCGCAGCAGCAGACCTGTTGTCTACTGCGCTCGGTCTATCTAAGTTTATAAAATGGGATGATTCAATTGAGCCGAATAAGGTTATCCCATCCCTCATGCGCTAGGTTATTGACATTATCCAAAAAATCCTTTAGCTTTTTTTCTTTGCGCATCCATTCGGTTATCTGCAGCAGGTTGCTGATCTCCAATTCCGTCATATTCAACTTGAGGCTGTCAAACACTTCCTTGCGAAACTCCAGGTAAGTGGCATTTGGCAATATCGGTTGACGGACGAGCATCATATTTACCCTACAGGTGCTACTGATGCGAAAATACCATTTATCAAGCCCCAACCTTTCTAGCTCCTGCACAAAATAATGGGCCTCTAGCCGGATACCATTGATCAGGACGACTTCTTTTTTTCTTTTTTGGGAAAAATAAAAGGGAACATCAAACATACGTACAGCATCCATCTGCAAGGTATTTAAATTGAATGGCGAATCTTTATACAGCACATCATAGAGTGATCCGATTACGATAGTCCTATCCAATGCACTTGGAGGTGCTATAGTTCCCGCTCTATCTGTTGTGTTTTCCTGCGACATGACCTCTTTCCCTAACAAAGCCATCACATTTTCAGTTGTTAGCCACCATAATTTGCCGTTACGAAAAACATAGATCACGTAGGCTATAAAGCCTAGACCAATAAAAGGCATATAATGCAGCAGATAGCTTCTTAACAAGCTGTACGTATCTTCGCTGCGCATAGAAGCGAAGCAATAGATAATGAAGAGATAAATCGATAGAATCGATATAGTTGTAACAAGAATTGCACAGCAGAGCTGACCTTTGGGTATACTCTTGGTCACGACCCTCCCCTTGCTCATGAGTATCAAATCAGGGTACCGCTTCTGCCAATAAGTCCAAAAGGCTTTAAGAAACATCTGCGTGAACACGACCGCAACACCAATCGCAATTGCAAATGCCACTGTCCACATCCAATAGGTCTGTGTCCAGAATCGATTCAGATAAATACCGTGATTTCCGATTAAATTAAAAAGCATGGAGATGAGTAAACTCTCCACCGTTAGTTTTAATACTTTCATATGCTATGTCAAGCTCTCTTAAATGGCTTAGGTTTCTACTGGTTTACAGATCCAATTTACTAAATAAAATCAAATATTAAGCAAAATTCATTCGCTTAAAAGAATACTTTCCTCCAAAATCCCGGAGGTTAGGACAGGACGGTTGCTAATTTGATCTATTTAAATAAATATTTGCAAAAATACAATTTGAATGAAAGAGAACTTCGACAATGCAGGTGTGGCGCAAAAAGTAGCCACGCTTCTTGCGCTACCCTTAGCGGAGCGCGCGCTAGAGATGCAACTTCTTAAAGCCGATTTTGCAGTTTGGATGGAACACAATTTTAACCTGAAAGCCCATCAGGTGCAGCAGCTCTACGAATTTCCCCAAGGGTTTCAGAAACAACTTGGCACTGCGATAGGCAATTATCTCATGCAGGGCAACATACTTCAATTTCAAAAAGACGACAAGGGTGATGATGATGATCCAGAATTTAAGGAACTTATGGTTCACGGCCTCGATGAATGGCAGGATACTGTGGTGCGGCTGGCGTTCACTCCCCTGTTTATTCGGATATCCTACAGAATGACCTAGCACCTGAGCGATCCCCCGTTATCCAAAAACCATTTCCCCCGATCATTCCGAAATCCTGACCGGGGGGATTATATTAACCTATACCCAATTATGAAGAAAACATTACAGATCGATCTCGCAAAGGTATTTGACGATCCACACAGTCCAAGAACTGATTCACTCAAGCCGCAAATAAGTATGTCCAATGCGGACTATCAACATTACGAGAACCAACATGGGCAGGCCTGCCTGCAGCAGTTTGACGGCATGCTCGGCTACATCAATATATTGGATATTCACCTGCCTGCCGATATTGTCATTCCGATGCAAGTTACAGCGTCGGATATGCATATCTTTTATCTCTTCACAGAAGATCGTGCCATTCAGATCAGGGATGTCCAGAAGCGGATCAGTTACAGCATCTCTTGCAATCGCGGCCGCTACTTCTACTTAAATACAAGTAATTATGAAATCCATATTCCTGCCGGAAATCATACCCTCGTTAACTTTTATTTCCGCGGCAGCATTTTCCGCGATGGCAACGAGCGTCCCTTCCAGTTTCTTCACGCCTTGATCCATGCCTATCGAAAACAAGATCCGAATTCGTGGTGCAGCATCGATTTCCGTGCCGGCACCAGGACTATATCACTGATGAAAACCATTGCATCAAAAATCAAGAAAGGCGACCTCGACAGTGAGGTCAATATCCTCTGGGGTATCAAAAAACTGATCCAGCTATCGAAGGAAAAGATCTTTGAAGAATATGACAAGATTTCGGAATCCCAAATCAAATCCAAAGAAGCCCATGCAGCTATTAAGCAGGCAGTAGCCGAGCTTGGCCAGGATTTTAAACTGGACGATATTGCCTGGCAGCTCGGAATCAGTATGGACTATCTGCATCAGCTTATCCAACTTCATTATGGACAGAGTCCCCAAGAGCTGAAAATAGAATTTATGCTGGATCTCGCCAAGAAATATATTGTAGACGGTATGCATACCGATGAAATCGCCTATGAACTGGGCTATGCGTCACCCAGCAGCTTTGCGCGCTTTTTTAAAAAGAAAACCGGCATGACCGCAACCGAGTTTTTTAAGCGATATACCCAAGACTATTTATAAAATTCATTGTTAAATGAACCTAGTAACCTAAAAACATGAAAGAAATCATTAAAAAAAGCGGAAAATTTTTCAGAGCGATAGGAAAACTTTTTATCGCTGAGCCAGCTGACAAAAGCACGCTAATTGCGAGAAAAGTCTGCGGTAAATATAGAGCCTGGAAATATGGCCCGCTACGTATTTGTATCGAGATGGCCGCCTCCTATTTCCCTGAAAATTATCAGCTTGATGAAGAGGTACTCAAGGCAGCAAATGCTGCTGGCAATATTTATTCTCCAAAAGGGATGCTTTATTATCTGTTGTTCCATGCAAGGAAGATAGCAGCACCGCGGCAGCCATTGCCCATTAAAACGAGCTATAGCTATGTGGCATGGCAGATGATCAATCTATCAAAAGTGAATATCGTAACAACCCTCACCAAACACCCTCGTTTAATAGAAATTCGTGAGGAAACGCTGGAACTGTCTGCTGCTAAAGCCGAGATACTGATCTTGAGCAGCGGTGGTGATTATCTTGAAGTAAATCATCTTCTTTCGAAGATTGACCTGACACATAAATATGTAATTATCTGTTCTGTTTTTGAAAAAGCCTTTATACGCGAACATATTCTTTACAGGGTAGACCGGAAAATTAAGCCAAATTTTAAAAGCGAAAACGAATACCTGGCATTCATTGATGAAATTATCCAAGAAGCCACCACAATACCTTTGAAAATTTAACCGTCGTGTCCCCTCCCAAGGGGATTTTTTATTGCTTTACCTATTCATTATTCCAAACCTGTATATACTCGGTTCCAGATTCAGGCAAGTTGACCTGCTTTTTGCTGGCGAACTTTGGTATAAGTTAACGACGAAAAAGTTAGTAGGATAAAAACAAAGAAGTAATAACAGCCCAGTGGGCAGATCGCGCTAAGGATGCGCCGCTGCCAATAGAAAAATGGATCAGGTAAAACAAAGTTGTATGAACAGAAAGCACCATATATTGAACACGAAGAAAGCCCTTTTCCGCTGGATCGGAAAGCTATACTCGTCCCTGAGGACGCAGGTGCATCTGCTGTCTATGCCCAAGGCATTGGTCAGCAGGCTGGTCAAAGCCCCGTTTCAACTGGACACTTTACCGCATCGGAGTGCCTTCGCCCAGAAGAGAGTTGTACAGCGAACGTTGCACAACCGTAAAGGGGCACTGTTCACGGAAATCCCGGATGGCCCTTAGGGGTCATCTGGGAACAGGCAGGCTGCGTATCGGGATGCAAAGCCAGCCAGCGAGGTCTGCTAAAAGACACCCAACAACATAAAATTAATCAAAGTTTTTTGAGGCAACCTTTTTTTGATCGGATAAAAAAGACCACAACAATGAACAGCAAAAAGTTTATTAAAAAAGCTGCCATCGCCTTCGGGTCGGCATTGACTTTAGTACTAGGTATCGCATTCGCGGTAAATGCAATGGAAAAGAAAGTGGATAAGCAGTCTAATATTGAAACACTATCCACATTTGTTCCGGATCAATGGTTCCAGTATACTGGACCAAATTCCTCTGATCCTAATTATGAGGATGAAATAATGGATCCGAACAACTATACACCAGTTACATCACCTTCCTGTAGCACTGGGGCACAATTGTGTGAGGTGCATGGTGAAGATAATGGAAGTGGGAAACCTACTCAAGGAAGTTTAAATGAACTGGAAGACCAGATTCTAAAAAACGAACCTCAAGACACCAACAAAGTGCGTTTTCATAACTAAGTAGGTTAGGGATAGTGGGACAATTTTCATTGTCCCACTTCCGATTATGGGTTTTGTTCGATGCCGCCCCGTTCAATGACCTGCAGCGGAATTTTATAAGCAAATTCCATCACACTCTTTCCCTGCATCGAAACGACTTCACTGTCAATTCTCCTTTTAAGATCAACTATCCTATTCTCAGCAGCAAATCGTCTTAAGTCCGTCCATCGCAGTCCTCTAAATACAAGTTCTCGCCGCCTTTCCAAAAGAATAAATTCCAACATAGATGCTTCGCTAACCGGCAATGTTGGTATCTCAGCATATCTATTTTTTAATAATTCCAATAAAGTTAATTTGGCATCGCTCAGTTGCCCGGCCCTACATTCAGCTTCTGCTTTATTCAATAAAACTTCTCCTACCGTCAATCCGATAAATATTTCCTGTCCAGAAGGGTTATAATTACCGGTAAACGCGTAGGTGCCATTGGCATTTTTCGTAAAAAACAATTCTTTTCTCCTATCCTCCTTGGCATAACTGTTATACAGCAGCGTATCCACGGTAGCCTTATCTTCCAATAAAACACTTGTAGGGATCATCAAGGCATAAAAGATAATATCATCATTATAGGCATCGAATGGACGGGCTCCTGTTTTTTTAATTTGATTATAATCAATTGTTTTTCCACCTGTCGCCAGCGCCCTATCTGCATATGCCAGTGATTTATCATATTGTCCGAGTCCAAGATATACCCTGCTTAACAGCGCCAGAGCCGCTGTTTTATTAGGTCTGGTTGGGTATTCATATTTTTTATCCGATAAAAGCCCCACAGCCTCTTCCAGGTCCTGTAATATCTGATTGTAGGTTTCGCCCAAACTTGACCGCTGTAATTTCTCATTTATATCCGAATTGGTCTTAAGTACTATTCCCAAGGCATTTTCATGGTCTTTGTTATAATACTTACAGAATACCTGTGCCAGTGAATAAAAAGAAAAGGCCCGCTGATATAAGGCCATCCCTTTCAGCTCATTGCGACTAAGGCCATCCGGCAGATAATTTACCTTATCAAGATAATCTAATACCACATTGGAATAAAAAATAGTGATATAAGAATCGCTCCAAAGGGCATTTTCGGTAGGCTCTGTGGACCAGAGGTAAGCTTCCCGATATTCTACCATTGAAATGGCTTTAAAATTTGCATCTGTCAGGTAATAATTGTCGGAAGCGACCTCCAGAAGCCCGGGATTTCTGAACGAATGATTGTCCAAAATGGCTGTCAGTTCAATGTTGCTATTCGGCGTATTAAGTTTGGAATCGGGCTTTTCTTCCAAAAATTTCTTGCACGATGTTATAAACAAACAACAGGCAAAATAAAATAGCGATAGATAATATTTTGATTTCATGTTTTTAAAATTTTAGATTAAATCCAAAAGTGTACTGTTTGGGAACCGGAATTGTATTTGGATAACTCGGATCAAGGCCTTTATCATTCTTGCGCCAGATTACTCCGAGATTACTTATGTAAATAAAGAAGCTTAATTGACTGATGTGCAAGGGGCTAATCTCACCCAATCGATACTGAAGTTTAATATCCTGCAATCTGATATGATCAGCCGGTTCGACCAGCACTTCACTATTTCCATAAAATCCGTCCGCCTTGTTCAATGGATAAGTCATTGCAGGTATAGTAGTCGACTTTTCATCGCCCGGCTTCTGCCACCTATTGTAAAAGTCAGGATGACCATCCCCCCTGCTGTAAAGATCTGAATAGCTTATGGAAGGCCTTCTGAAAAAATATTTAAACTGATACAGCAAAGAAAAGGACAGATTAAATTTTTTGTAATCAAAAAAGCTGTTTACAGTACCGTAGATCAGTGGCCGTTTAGATCCGTGCAACTTCAAATCTTCAATAGGAGCCTGTTTACCCGCCATCTTTGAATAATCTTTTGACACTTCGCCATTAAAATATCCCATCGGTTCACCTGTCTGCGGGTCAAGCCCCGCGAACTTATAACTGTACATGGCGTAGGGCATCACATCTTTATAGGCTATAAAAGAACTGGACACCAAAGAAGAAGCTCCCGGATAATCAACAAAAGTCTTTTTTACCCAATTGTTATTGTAGGTGAAGATAAAATCCGTCCGCCATTTAAACCGTTTATTGAAGTTAATGGACGATAAACGAACATCAACACCCCTTCCGTCTACATCTGCCACATTCATAAGCTGACTGATCAAACCTACCGTCGGATCCAAAGGATATAGATGGATCAGATCAAATGACTTTTTCCAGTACATATCCACACTTCCTGAAATACGGCTATTGAATAGGGAATAATCAAGTCCGAGGTTAAATGTTTTTATTTTTTCCCAGCGTAAAGAAGGATTGGGAGCAACAAGCACCTGCGCTGATGGCCAGCTAATACCGTACAAGGCGTTAAGTGTGCTATATTGAATTGTTGTATTTCCCGAACGTGAGGGATCAATATTCCCACTAAAACCATATGTAGCCCGGAATTTCAGTTCATTGACAGCAATAGATTCCATAAACCGCTCCTTCTTTATATTCCAGCTCAATCCAGCCGACCAGAGCGGATTCCATTTATCATTTGTATTGACGCCAAAAACATTGGAAGCATCTTTTCTGAAACTGCCACTTACCGTATAACGGTTCAATAAAGTATAAGATCCATTTCCAAATAATGATACGTATCTATTGTTTGTCTGGCTCTTGGTTATAAAAGAAGGTATCTGTGCATTGGATGCGAGATTATTGTAAGTAGGGTATCTATTCATATAATCAATTTGGGTACTATATATTAACTTTTCCCCATCATAACCATACATTCCATCCGAAAACGCCCTAACGGCTTTTGCGCTGACTTCTGAACCCAGTATTACGTTCACCCTGTGATCAGGATGATCGTTCCATTTAAAATCTACCTGAAAGCGACCAAAATGTGAAACGGCATTATTGCTTCCGAATTCCAGTATCCCACCAACAGGTATCGGTCTACTGACCACTCCATTTGTGCCGACATTGGTATATAGATTGACCATTCCTCTTGATCTTATGGAGTACTGGTCGAAAACCGTCTCATCATCGTCCTTTTGTATTTCGTTTCTATACCTAAAACTCAGTCCAAACAGTTTGTTGATCTGATAATTCAGCGAGGCGCTGGTCATTAAGCTGTTCAGCACAGCATTGCCCTTATTGTGCTGTAATTCTTCCAAGGGCTTATACGTCCAGTCCAATAGATTCGGATCAGCTAAACTTTCGATATAGCCAATGCTATAATTATAGGGTATTGAAAGAAACTGGCCGTCTGCAGTTGCCAATGAAGAATATGGATACCTGCTCCCGGAATTGTCATAGTAGCTGAGCAGCTGCGTCTGCCTGCTTTCTAATCTAGAATACATCATATCAAGCTCCGCCTCCAGTTTTCGCGTCAGCTTGAATTTATTATAAGCCTTCAGCGTAAACCGGTTATTATCTGAGGACACCTGAGTACCTTTTGAGCGGTCATACCCTGTGGATATACGAAAACTATTCCTGTCACCGCCGCCACTCACTGAAAAAGAATATTGACTGCTGATTGCAGGCCGATAAAGATATTTCAATAGATCATTTCTAATATCCGTCTGACCATAAGTATCCAAAACATCATTAAGTTCCTCTTCGGTAAGCAATCCTTTCTTCTTTTTCTCCATGGCCTCAATCGCCATCGGAAGGATGGGTTTGGATCTCGAATTTATATTCGAATTGTAATAGCCTTTATTGTATAATTCCAGCTGTACCGCAATCAAGTCAGCATTCGCAATAGCCTGTCTTTTAAAAAGGTCAGGTTTTTGAACGACAGCGGTATTTTGACTCGCCTCTACCACCAGCGATGAGTTTTGTTTACCTCGTTTTGTGGTAATAACAATAACACCATTGCCCGCCTGTGCTCCCCAAATGGAGCTGGCGGCGGCATCCTTTAAGACAGTGATATTCTCCACATCATTTGGATTAATGGCATTTATATCACCACTATAAGGAAAATTATCGACAATGATCAGGGGGTAATTGGCCCCTCGGATTGAGCTTACCCCATGTATGTTGAGTGACTCATTTGCAAATTTCCCTGTATTGTTAAAATTAGCATTTACATTATCCGAATACATACCAGAGATCATGCTCTTGACACGTGTCAAAATATTAGATGCTGGGGAGCGATTGATATAAAGTGAATCTATTTTCTCGAACGATCCAGTAGCACGTTCTTTTGGAATATACTGAAAACCTGTAGAGAATACAGCCTCTTGCAATCGGATCGAATTACTTTCCAGGACGATCAGGATATTCACGTCATTCGACCTGACAACATATGATTTGGGTACATAGGATATATGCGAAAATTTGATGGTATCGCCGACCGAAAGACTGTTTATATTGAAGGTACCGTTTTTCTGAACCTTAAAGTTGCCCTTTCCTACCGAGATAATATTGACATCTGAAAGCGCCTTTCCTTCTTGGTTCTGAACCCTTCCTTTTAGTGTTATGGGACGCTGCGCAAACACTTCAAGCCGCAACATAAAACAGATTGCGACCAATAATATATAATAGTTCAACTGTTTCATCGCTGTATAATTAAGAAGTTTACAATTCTTTTGTCTTTTTCGACAATGAGACCGTTTTCTTTTAAGAAATTACAGAGCTTGCCCTTCGTCTCAAAGTCCTTCACTGAATAGTTGGGAATAAGAACTTCGCCTTTTATTGAATCAATAATCTGCCAATTAGTCCTAGTCAGACGAAGATCTTTGATCAGATTTTTTAGCGTTTTAAAATCCCTGCCAGATTTAGGTTTTATGGCTGTCCTCCCCTTGCCCGCCTTTACAACAATACATTCAACCAATGAATCCCTTACGCAGACATTTAAGCCCAGGCAGCTGTTCAAGATATTGGCCATATTGATCTTGCCTATGGATTTTGATTCAAAGCAGATCAAGTTTTTTTTCTCCCAGTTTCCTATACCCTCGCCTTTAGAAAGATAATATTCGAATCTTTCCGGATCAGAAACATTCCAGATGATCTGATTATAGGCAAATTTGTAGCGGTCAGCATAGGCCAATCTGTATAAGCTCAGAATGGATCTATTTCGATAAGAAATAATCTCGTAGGGACCGACCATAGATCTTTCAAAAGGGCTTACATCTTTTATATGGTCGGTTATAATTGTATAGCCCAATAGACTGTCATGGGCAGATTGTACCTTCTGATTAAGCCCAATATCCATTATAAATTGATGGAAATTTGGTTGGAGTTCAGGTTTGAGTTCCGCATGCAATACACCTTTTGTGGCAAAAGTAAGCAGGTCATCTTTCGTGATCTCCTTGCTTCCCGTGAGGCCAACGACGACACCCTCTTTATTTATCCATACCAGATGAGGTATACTTTCATGCGGGAAATAACTTTTCAATCTGCTGTCAGCTATAATACTTCTCAGACCAGTGCCTTTTAATAGGTCATTCCTTTTAAAAAAGGACAAAATGGACTTTTCTTTCTGTTCTGAGACTGCAACAAGGCCTATATCTAAACCTCGGCTAAAATCTGAAAGCTTAGCTAGCCCGGTTAAACAAGGAGCACATCCCGTATTCCAAAAGTCTAACACGAGTGGCCTTGCCCTGAACTCCTTAAGTGAAGCTTTCTGTGTACTATTCAATTGCTCATTAAAAAAGAAAAACTCACTGTCCCATAATTTTTCGGGTATTGTATCACCGATCTGCAGCGGAGATGGCCCATTGGCCCCGCTGTCCTTGCGGGGCGTCTGAGCCGATAAACTAAACATATGAAATACAGCAATGCAAGTAAAAAGCATTGTTGTATTCTTCAATGCCTTTAAAAAACAAGTTAAATAGGATTGAAAAACTAGTATGAATAAGATTACAAGTAGTGTAATCTGTATAACTGGAATATTCACTACCTTATCCAATAAGGCAGTGAATGATTTTGATCTTTTTATCATCTGCTTATGGATTAGGTATTATTCAGCAATTCTATTAAAGAAATTGTGGATCCTTTTCTTGGCTTCCAAATCCGCCGTAATGACTTCCGCAGGCTCTGCAAAGGTAAATGGCACAGCATCGATGCCTATCTTGCGAAAGTGTACCAGGAAATAAGCCATCAGCGCACGGCACACTTTCATCAAAAAGGTATGCATCTGCTTTACGTCGGCAGCATCTTCCTGTACCGCACACTTTCTATAGTTTTGAAAGAGTACCCACAGGGTTTCCTGACAGTCATTTATTGTATGTTGGGGCCAGAACTCCCGAATGGTTTTCAATGGATCGTATCCATTGTCGTATATTTCATAACATGCTAGCTCAAAGGGCAGCATGTTGTTTGATTTTTGGTTCATAATTTAGTTTTATCAAGTATGGCAAGCCCTGAGGTACTATCGGAAAATTAGGCCATAGCATCCCCTATAGCGAAAATTTCGCATTCAAATGGCTTGCCTCTGCATAGGTCAAATATGATCTATGCCAAAATGGACAAATAAGATTAAAAGTCCGAAAAGCGCCCTGATACAATTTCAAAACATAAATAGGGTTAATTATAGCGCTCCCTGCCGGAAAGAAGAAAATACCGACCTACAGCAATATTGGATTGCAATAAAAACTAGGGGTAAAAAGTTTGGACTGAATGAAAATTTGCTTAATTTTAAGGTGCAAATATTAAATCAAGCTGTATCATTGGCCAATATTACCTTTTAATGCAATTATATTGATAATAGGTCGGTGACAGGCGTATAAAGAGGGAAACTGAACTGGGTTCAGCTGTTTTTTCATTTATAGGAAAGTCAACACTTCTCCTTTTTATTGCTCTTTACAGCCTGTTTTTTATTGAGCGCAACCTATTCGGGGGCACGGAATATGTTCTTTAAAAGTGATTTGCGGGAATACCTAGTCAATCCAACTTGGATCGATTGAGGGTAACGGATGGTGTTTGTTCGTTTCGTTCTCATAATCGTTTTTGGTTTTTTATGTGAACGATGTTACTCTTGAATGTTCTAGGCTTCGAAGTAGATTAACCAAAGAATGAACCTTAATGCTTCTGACCAGGCATCGCCAAACGCCAACCTAACCGAAGTTAGGGTTCCCCAAAAGACTGACATAAGGTTCACCCTCTGGTAATTTTTACAAATATAAACATTACACAGAGATATGGCGAACCTACGGTCATCTCGTGGGAATTTGGCGATTTCGGAACGAGAGTGACATCGTTAAGTTGGGCTTACCACCCTACTTTTCGCTATAACTACATGACAAATATAAAGATATAGATAGAATAAATCAAATAAAATTAAATCTATTTACAAGAATGGCCAACGAAGAATTCTCGAGAGCACTTAAATATCTAAGACTTAAATTTAAATTAAGTCAAGAAACAATAGCAAAAATTGCAGGCATCATACAATCAGATTATAGTGCCTTTGAACGTTTAAAAAGAAAATTGAATCTAGATGATGCTAACAAGATTTCCACACGTGTCTGGGGAGTTTCCTATAAAAATTTTGTTGAGTTCTCTAAAGAGGAAATTGACTTAAAAAAATTACCCTCACCTACTCATGCAGCAATAGCGGAAAGTACAGGTAGTAAGCTAAGATCAACAGAGAACTTATTGGCAAACGAACTAGATCGTCTCATTTTGGAAGGTTATCTGAATAAACCAACGACAGCGAAGCATCTCCATTCACAGATGGATAAAAAACTCGAAAAAAAGAAATTTACTGAAATCACAAATCTCCTCAGCAAACCTCCACGCAACCAAATGATTGTACCACTTTTTAAAAATAGTTCGCCAAAGATCTTTATACACAGGGATTATGCTTCTAAATATGAAAAAATGCGAAAGGAAGAGGTTTTGGAGTTAGTTGGAAATAATAATAAGGAAAACAATAAGAAATAATATAATCGACATAAAACTAACTCGTCTCTCTTAAATACAATTTGTTAAATTTAATATAGTATAAATAATAGTTGGCAGTTAGCCTGTGTATAGTAAGTTCGAATTATAACAACTCTTAATGAAAATGTGGAAAGTAAAATAAATTATTATATTGGAGGAAATATAATTCGATGAATTTAATAGAAGTTACTACATTAATTGAAGTGATGAAAGGGGGATCAACTAAACCAATTTTGGTGGCTGCATTGAATAATGAAGGAATTTTTGCCCATTATGTCGTAAAATTATATAAGACAAAGCATGAACGATCAGCATATCCCACCTTTAAAGAATGTGTGGTTAACTATTTAATAGACGAGTTTGAGTTGAGAACACCCAAATGTTATTTAGCAAAAATTCCTGAATACATTATACAATCAGGTTCAAAAAAGGTTACCCAGTTTAAAATGGAGAATGTACAACAGTATTCATTAAACGAAAGAAAACTAAGTTTTGAATATATAAAAGCATCTACAGCCGGATTTAATGATCAATTTGAATTTTCTATATCCGAGTATGCGACTATTTATGCCTTCGATTTTTTTATTTTAAATGTTGATAGAGGGGGACAAAATAATAAGCCGAATTTAATGATTGATGATGAAGGTTTTTTCTTAATAGATCATGAACTAACTTTCAACTTTTTAAATAATTCAAATTTGGATGACGTTGGAGAAGACTTACATTTAGATTCTAGTGATTTACACTCGGACGATATAATAGTATTTGAAAGAATAAAGAGTTTAATACAACAAGGAAAAACTAATTACAATTTTAGGAAACATCTTTTTTTTAATAAGCTAAAACAAGATTTTGATCCTAGAATATTTGACGATTTCATATTTTTACTTGAAGATTTATCCATAATAAAATTTAAACTGTATATCAAACACCTCGAAGGTAACGGAATAATATGTCCAAGCAGTAATCTTTTAATTGATTATGTAAAATTTGTCCAAGAAAATATTGTTAGTTTTGAAACTAGTTTATATAACTCTTTATCTGAATGAACGAATTAAAAATTAATGTTAATATTTTAAGATACAATCACTCGCATTTATTGGGCGAATTAATTAACGTTGGCTTGCTTGTTTATTATGTGCAAGAGCGAAAAGTTGATTTTTTCTATATAGACTCTTTCGATAGGTTGACTTTGCTATACCCTGACTTTAGAGGGACATATCTTAAACAGCAATTTAGCTTTATTCAAAAAAAAATAGCATCAATCGATACTAAAGAATTATACGAAGGTGGAAAAAAACTAAATATTTTATCTTACTTAGAAAAAAAGATTTTGCCTAGAGATTCTTCCCAATTGCAATTTAGCGAGAATATAAATGTTTCTTATCCTAAAGAATATTTTATAAAGAGTGATTTTGAACGCAACTTAATTGAATCCTATTTAGTAATAGAGGAGCAGTCCATAAAAAGATCAGGGTATACCCTTTTGGATAAAATAGACAACAGGCTTAATTTGTGGATTACGCCAGATGAAAAGAATAAAATTACGAAAATCAAAAAAGATTTTATATATTTACCTAGGAAAAAGAAGCTTTAAAATAAATCTTTATAGATGGGTATTGCGAGTCGTAATGCTTTTAGAGAATGACCATTCAAGCTTTCAGGTGGAAAGAAGGCGTCAAAGTTTCGGCCTGCGGCCTTCAACATTTGCCACCTTCTTTCCACCTTTGTCGATAGGCTCATTATACTGTTTTAGAGTAGTATAATGAGCCTAAATTGATTTTTAACAATGGAATTTTTAGAATATTCTGAGAAATTTAAGGAGAAAGCCTATAAGGCAGGCTATACTGAAAAAGAGATTAATGAATATTTAGCGTACGCTAAAGTATTGATAGAAAATAAAATACCTGTAATATTTGATGCATCCCATTTAGCATCTTTAACTGGCTATAGTACTCGCTACATAACTCGAGCGGCACTTTATACTAAACATTTCTATAGAAGTTTTCAGATAAAAAAAAGAAATGGCAAACTTCGAACTATTAATGAACCACTTCCAAGTTTGAAAGAAATTCAGATTTGGATAAATCAAAATATTCTTCAAGAACTGAAGCCAAGTAAATTTGCAAAAGCATATCTCAAAAATAAGAACACTGTAGACAATGCTAAGTACCACAAAGGGAAAAAATTTGTTTTATGCTTAGACTTAACAGATTTTTTCCCATCTATATCTGCACAATCTATCGAGAATTTATTTATTAAATGGGGCTATACAAAAGGGCTTTCTAATCTTTTTTCTCGCCTATGCTGCCTAAATGGTGCTTTATCGCAAGGGTCACCTACTAGCCCCATGCTTTCTAATTTGATAATGCTTGATTTTGATGAACGTATTGGAAAATTTGCGGTTGACCATAATATTAGATATACACGATATGCAGATGATTTAACTTTTAGCTTTAATGATAATATTGACTATCATCTAATAATATCAAAGGTACAGCTCAGTTTAAATGAAATCCCCTTTTGTAATTTTCGTTTGAACCCAAATAAGACGCAGTTCCTAACACAGGATACACGTCAAATTGTAACTGGAGTGGTAGTTAATGATAAGTTACAAGCTCCCAAAGTTTATAGAAAGGAAATTAGGCAGGAAATTTTTTATATAAGAAAATTTGGTTTAAAAAGCCATTTAATTAAAATAAATGAAGAGAGAGGAAACTACTTGTACCACATACTAGGAAAGATAAACTACTGCTTAAGTTTAAATAAGGATGATAAGGAGATGAAAAATTACAAACAGCAGATCACTATGCTACTTAAAAATTCCACAATATAAATTCACTTTCTATCCAAATCTGGTAAAGTAGATTCCAGCTTTATCTGCGTATTTATTTTCCAAAAGAAATAACGAATCTCTAAACGCAACCAAATGTTTACTGTGTATTTCCAATATTTTAAAAACCCCTATTGTGTTTGGTAGACTCACTTCCTGTCCTCTGGCTTTATTCAAAAGTACTCCCCATAATTGGTTCTCAAATTCTAAAATAACTCCATCAGAAATCATATTGTCGCCCGCCAAATAATATTTGTATTCTCGATTATATACGTCTGTTAATACCACAAGGGTATTCTCTCCTACCTGATCTAAGAATAATTCTTTGTTTTTAAAAAAGTTACCATGGTGCGTAGACAAATCAAAGTAATACTTCTGAGCCTCAAAATTATCATAATACAACACCCTCAATTTATAGGCTAAATCAAATGCTTCCTTTACATATCCCATCATTGATAATTGGCCCACTAAATCAAATGAAGCCATCACATCGAATCCACTAAAGTCGTCTATACTTAATATTAAATCAACCGCTTTATTAAAATGCTTATTTTCTGCGTAATACCTCGCACCTAAATTTCTGAATAGGTTAACATCTTTTGATGCCTTAAGTTTTAATCCCTGTTCCAAAACATTCTTTAGTTTCTCATTTAAACCCATTTTATGATATGACCAAAATAGGAATTGTCTTGAGTTGAAATCTAAATGAATAAAATCTCTATCTCCAAGTAAGGCAACTACTTTTTCATAATTCTGTAAGTAGTAATGGCATTCTGCAAATCGGGGAGTCATTGCATTCAGTGAATTATACTCTTTTAGCTTTTCGAAATAAATCAATGCTTCATTATATTCTTTTAATTCACAAAAACCATCCGCTAATTGCATCCAAATAAAAGCTTCATTACGCGAATCATACTTCTTGTTCTTTGCCTCCCTTAGTACACTTAGCGCCTCTCGAAAGTTTCTATTTTTCATATTATAAGCGAATAATCCTATATATCCATAAATATATTCCGGGAATTCAGAGATAAGTTTACGCGAATATTTGATTACTAAATTGTAATCTTTCAATTCAACACCATTTAAGATGAGATTATCTAATACTAACGATTTATATTCGAGGGGTAACTTATCATATGCATCCATTAAAATTCTCTCTAAACCGATAGTGTCCCCTTTCTTCGAAAAAAGCCTAGCTTCACAAGCCAGTGTCACAAAACGCTCTTCATCATTAACACTAATTTTTTTGTTCTTCCAATCTTGCAACAAAAGCTCACATCGTTCGAATCTATTATTCTTTAAATGAAAAATAAATAGCCCTTTAAATGAAGAAAAGTATGGATCAATATTCCAAGATCTTTCCAGGTCTCTTTCAGCCTCAGCCCTCTTAGATAAAGCCATATAACACAGCGCTCTATTATAATAAGCTATTGCCAAAATTTTATCAGCACCACTTTTCTCTAATAAAGCTATAATCCTGTCATACAAAGCGATAGCTTTTATAACAACTTTTAGCTCATGATCGGTAAATACAAGTAGCTGTAACTTTTCAACGGTGAGAACTGAAGACACGATTAGTCCTACGTAAATATTGATAATCTGCCAATCCTTAAAATCCTCTCTCTCAATACTCGCTTCAATTTTCCAAAATAATTCTTTTGCTTCCTCTAGTTTCCCTTCTGCATTATACAACTCCAACAACTTAATAATAATAAAACTTGACTTTAGAAGCGTTGAAGGAATCTCATTTTGTAACCTTGCTGCAGAAATAATACCTCCTTTGCATAAAAGAAAAGCTAGCCATAGGTTTGGGTTATCAGTACCAAGAGATATTGCTTTATTAAAGTAGTAGTCAAACTGTTCTTCCTTTTTAAGGATAGCATATCCCAAACAAGTATATGCCAAACTTTCCAGCGTTTGATTTCCTAATTCATTAATTTTCAAAAAGTAAGAAGCTCCATCAAGATTTCTACCCATGTCCAATAAAGTAACACCTGTATTAGCGAGTAATTTAAACCTTACTTCATTTGATAAATTGTTCCATTTATCTTTTTCAAATTTCTGAAAAAAACTTAATGCACCTATGTATTTGTTATCGCTTCGAAGATCAATACCGATCTTCAATATATCGCTATATAAATTATCTCGATTAGTGGAAACATTTGCCTGGGTAGAACTAATAATAGTAATCTCCTGTGTTAAGTTGTGTAATGATAACTGAGTGCGATTATTCTGATCAATAATATGATCTAGCTTCTCATGAATAGAATCAACAACTTGGTCGAGCGCTTCGTCTTCTAACTCATAACGGTTATTTAAAAACCTTTGTTCATGGTTACTTTTCATCAATTTTAAATCCGACACTCCATATTTCTCTACATCGTCCGTTACTTTATGATGTTCATGACATAATAGAATTAGATTCTCAAAAGCTCTACGCTCCTCATCTGTTTGATCTTCATTATAGCGTTGTCCATTACGTTCAGCAGCTTCAATATGACACAATTGAGCGATATATACACCCTCATTATTAACCAAAGCATGCCTACAACCGGGAAAAGCACATTCATTTCCCGATAATGCAAATAATTGTCTTAAAGTTGATGCTTTGGGAGCTGTTCTTGCCATAATAAATTTTAAACAATAAAAATAGTATTAATTTTCAATTCAGTATCTCGAATAACAGTGTATTCAATACCATTTTTCAATAAGATTGCTTGTACTATAGAAAAAGAATCATCTGAGATATCAATCAATGATACCAAGCTGCTTTGCAATGTCTTGTATCATTTTAGATAATGGTCTTTTATGAATATCTGAAGGCCTATCATAATTTCCAAGTAAAAAGCGATAAAAATTACCTGTCAAAAACTTTCGATCAAATCCGTCTTCTAAACTTTTTAAATAGGAACTATTATAAATCTTACTCTTCCATATTAGTTCTTCAGCAACATCTTTCAAAGTATCATATGTCGATTGAATTTTAAATAATCTATCGTGTCCGTTATGAAAACGAGCTGAAAATTTTATCTTTAATGTCTCTGAATCCTGCGAGAGCATATATTTTATAATTGAATGTTTATCAAGTTTAAAATCAAAATGATCAATTGTAGTAGGATCAGTGGTATACAAAAAGAACTCACTATCATTGTTAGTTTTGTATTTGTTGCAATTCGAGCAACAAGGCGCAAGATTGTAAAAATTTGTGCATAAATATGGATATTTAGATTGAGGCTTGAAATGGTCTAGCTCAAATTTTCCAAAATTATTCTTATCAAGATGGATTGAAAGAGCATAACTGGCATTACAGTATACGCAAGAACGTAGGCCTAGTTGTTTTATAAATGGTAAAAATTCTTTATCCCGAACAGCATCGTACCTCATTGCTGATGTAACATAACTATAAAAAGTCTTATTTTGTGAGCCTAGTTTAATTCTTTTCTTCAAATCTATATTAAAGGAAGAAAATGACTGTGTATGTATCTGATCGTAGTTTGACGGATGTAGATCATACAACGTATTCAACAGGGATAAAATGGTAGTTACATAACCTGAATAATCAGAATTAAGCCTACGTTTATTTCGTAACTTTGTTCGCAAACTGAGCAATCTTGCCCTAGGCTTATCAAATGACGAAGCTCTTGTTGTAAACACGGTATTCGAATAATTGGCGGCCATCGCTACAACTTCAGGTGTTATCAATATTGACCTCATTTTTAATTAATTTTATCTTGGTTCTTCAATTGATCTTTCAGAGACTTTATCTCTTCTTCTTTCATTCTTAACTGATCCTCAATCGATATGATGTCAAATGCTTGATGAAAAAGGGATAGAAGATTATCTTTTAACAATGGCTCTCCAATAATGTCAATAAGACCCTTTAATGTATTTTTACTCCAATCAGATTTTTTTGGCAGATTTCCCCTATCTATTTTATACATTAATGCCTTAACTGCTGAGTTAATCTGATTCTTAGCATATTCTCCCATAAATCCGCCAGAAAGAAAAAAACTTTGATATAATATATCGTTTAAATTAGCAGCAAATGGATTGACAAGATTTTGATCAAACAATTGCTCGCCCCTCTCAAGATATAAGATGTTAGTTTTAGGAATATCAGAAAGGATAAAAGGCGAATGCGTCACAATCAAAATATTAATAGAGCAGTTTCTAAGAATATTTAGACGATTAATCAAGTCTAAAAATTGGTCAATAAACTTTCTTTGATATTCCGGATGAAAACAAATTTCTAATTCATCAAGTATTATATTAATATTTCGGTACCTAATCCGATGAGTATTTTGTATCGACAACAGATTTTTGATGTGATAAATTATGGTGCTAACTGTGTATATAAATTGTCGCTCACCTGAGCTAAGATCAGAAAGTCTCATTGTGCTATTTTCCTCGACTCGTAAAAGCATTACTTCTTGTATATAATAAGGGGGCGGTAGGTATTCCATTATTTCATTTAAATCTTTGTAAATGGCCTTATTTAAATAGGGTTTATAAGAATCGAGAGTTAACTGTTCTAAATGCTTGTCATATAAATTTATGTAATTTAAAGTTTGAAATATTTTCGTATTTACATGAGACTTGTCAATTAATATTTCCTGAATCACTAATTTTAAATCTTCTTGCTCTAGTGAGCTAGGTACCTTATCGAATGAATGTAAAGGTGGAATATTTTGAAATTGTTCATATTGAGGATATTTACTTGATACATTAAGCGTCTTATACACCAGATAAGCATACGGTATTACATCTTCCTCTTTTTCTAGTTTAGGAAATAGATTATATTCCTTAATAATGAAACTTGCTATAGATCTCCCCTCCCGAATAGCAAACAACAATTCAGATAAGTGAATACTGAGGTCAGCCGAATTGTATTTTTCAAAAAACTTTGGAAGGAAGTGTTCAATATTATTATTATAGTTGATTGTTGCTAATTGATAACCTTCTAGAAATTGCTTTCTTTTATTTCTAGTCTCAATAAGTAATGCAGATATTCGTGATTGTGTGAGATAGTATTCCCTATTTAAATTTAAAATTCCGTCTTCCCTATAGGGATTAAGTACAATTGGAGTAATGTATCCGTCATTCTTTCTAAAAAGACTGTCGAGCCAATTTCCATTCGTTGTAATACCAGTACCTTTACCCGTTGCCATCTCTTTTACCACCTCATTTTTAAAATCCATATTAACAAGTGATTGAAGAGAATAATTTGTCACAATGGTATAAAAACTAGCGGACGCAAGATCTCTAATAACCTGAGGTTTAGATTGATTATAGTCTTCAAAGGATTCAAAATCAGAATGAAACTCTCCAAAATATACTTTTTTATCTCTTTGGATCAATGCTAGTGACTTATTTCTAACAAAAATGGTACATGCTTTGTCGTCAACGACATATTCTAAATCGACCGACAACCCTTCGATGAGATAGATTGGTTCTGCAGCAACACGTTTTGGTCTAGTTCCTTTTAAAATATAGTAGGAATAATTATTAATAATCCTATAAATTAATTCTAGTATTGAACTTTTACCACTTCCATTCTTTCCCACAATTGTATGGATAAATACGCGTTGACCAAATAACTTACGGGAGATGGTATCATCGGATAAACTTTTGTCCAAAGTATTAAAAATAAATCTAGTACCTTTTAATACCTTCTTATATTGAGGATCGCAGTCCGGATGAATTCTAAGTTCTTGTAATAGAAAATTTTTTATATCCATTTAAGTGTAATAAATAATTTTAAATTTTACTATGAGTTTTGAATTCACAGTGTTATTGCAAATGCATTGATTCTTCAATCACGAATAATATATGCTTCACTGAGGAGTTATTTTACAAAAAAAATATAGTATAGTCAGATAATTTAGATAATAATACATTTGATTTGACAAATTGACTCATTTAATGCACGTTTTTTTAAGTGTGGCATTCTCACTCCTTTTGATATATCTCTGGGGCATCAATTTCCTTAAAATGACTTAAAAATTCCAATAATTCAGGCTCAATTACTTCTGCCCACTCCTCTTTTGTCATTGAATTAAAGATATCGACATTTTGTCTTTTATTTATGCCTTTTTCTTTGAAATAGGTAGATATATCCTCATCATCTTTAAAAATATCAATTTCTTCTTCTTTAAGGTGATAATAATGCCTTTTTAAAGCAGCTGGATGAAAATAATATTCAATATTAGATTTTTTCAGTGAATATGCAGTACCGAATTCAACATTAAACTTATCAATAAGTTGTTTTTGTAAAACAGGCTTTTTAGGGTCTCTAATTTTTAATCCTTTATCACTATCTAAAAGTAAAAATAATGCTCTGCCGTTCTTTTTAAAATATTCAATATTAATGAAACTTTCAACACTACTACCTCCACATGGCAAAATCAAAACATTATTCATATCAATATTTAGAAGTTTTTTTGCAATTAATTTATAAAAGGTGCCATCATCTTGCCCTTCAACGAATAAAATTTTATCAAAGTTATCACGAAGATTAAAAGATGGCTTAATTCCCAATTCATCAATTATTTTAAACAAAAAGTCCTGCTCATTCCCCTGAACAGCATTTTCATAATTGGATTGACCGTCTTTTGTACACAAAACCACACCGTCCACATGAGTTGCACCCGCAAAAACTGGAGAATGTGTTGTTGTAACCACCTGACTATCAATCGACAACTCTTTTAAAGCATTCAATAAATCTTGTTGGGCTGTGGGATGAAGAAACGTTTCAGGTTCTTCTATTAAATAAATTATATTATTTCCCTTACTCTTTTCAGCCAAATATCTGAAACGCGCTACCATAAATAGTCTTCTATAGCCCGTTCCTTTATGTGTCATTGGGATAAATTTCTCGTCTCCATTAAACTGAAAAGAAACATCTACACTTTTAATTGCATCTTTCCAAGAAACATTAGGTGTTATATCAATATCTTTTAAATTAGAAGCATATTCTTGCATATAGGTTTTAAGAATATTTGCTTCTTTTCTCATTTCCACATTTATCTCTTGCTGAAACACGCGTAAACGCTTTTCTTCTCTTGTAAAATACTCTTCAATTTCCGTTACGGAAGCTGTCTTAAATTTAGTATCGGCCTCCAAACCATAGTCTGCTTTAAACATTTCAACATCGGGAAACAAAGAAGAAATTTTCATGTCATCTATTAACCAATAGTTTGATCTCGGTTCATCCTTAAAATGTTCTTTTATATACTTAATTTTTTCAGCTTTGGAGTTTCTACCTTTTCCTGCAACGGGAATTTGAATTTTATACGTCTCTAATATTTTAGTGACTTCTTCATCGGACTTGAAATACAACTCCCTTAAATCTTCTTTGTCAAAATCATTTAATAGAATATGCTCTTCATACCAGGATTTTCCCACCGATTTAACTATTCGCTTAAAAGAAATAGTGTTTTCGAATACTAAGTCTTTAACGAATTCTTCTAGTCCCTCAGCTTTCTTAACTCTTGATTTAACCTTTGACTCTAGTAATTCAATGATATTTTCGGCACACAAGCTAAACTCAAAGTCTATTGGTTTAGTCGAATCATTAAAATCCGTTTCTGTAATAGGAAAATTTCTAATATCTAAAAATGTGGCTATTGCATTTAATACAATCGTTTTTCCTGCGTCATTTTTGCCAACAACAGAAGAAAATCTTGATAGATTGACTCTTCGCGTTTCCCTTATTCCCCTATAATTTGATAGATTAATTTGTGATATATACATATGTACAATAATTAAATATTTAAATCGGTAAATTTTTGAATTTGGCTAACAGTCTTCAAATATGATAGAGAGTATACTATCGGTGCTGCAACTTTAGTAGATGTTTGTTCACATAAAGTTCAATATCACTATTCGACCTTGGAAAAATAAAACCTTCATATCTGACTTTGTGAAATAATAATTGGCAATAGCAATTTCCAATGTAACATAGTAAATCTACATAGCTCGCCCCTATATCGCTAAAGACATTGGTACCGATGACTACATTGGCAGCTATTGGATCATTATAGCGTGAAATCTCCCTCCCTTCGATGGAATTGGTCGTGGTTACTATCATGGCATTATACTTTTCAATCGGGCAAGGTTAATACCCAAGCCTAATATACATTATTTATGCTGAATTAATATGTTTACAGATATTAACTTTCAAGATTATTACAAACTGTAAGGCTAAGGTATTGGTTTGAGAGTAGGATTGGTTACGGGAAACCGTAGCTGATTTATTCAACTGTTTTAACAAGACAATAAAATAAATAAAAAGGCCTCCCTCGTTAACCGTCGAGGGAGGCCATGTTGGCTAGATGTCCGCTTGGGCTAGATGTTAACCGGCTTTGGGCATTCATCTACTGTAAAGATCGTGAGATTACTTGAGATAATTGTTGTTCATTTCTCACAAAATGTTGTTCAAAAATTCCATTCTAATTATAATTCAATTCCAAGAGGCTATTTCACTTCATCAAATATATGATCAGTCTCACGAAAATTCCAGATCAACCCACTCTTCGATAATGATAACCGTCTTTTATCAAAAAGTTCTTCCATGATCATCCACACCTGATCCGTCAATGTAAAATATTTTTTGGTGCTTAGTTCATCTATAGTCAAAAATCCGGTAACAGAACACTTTTTGATAGCTAGTATTCCGTACTCAATAGCTAGAAATAATTTTCTATCCGTTGAATAATCAAGTGTAACATTCTTTAAAACCTCTCTCCTTTTGGTTACCTCAGAAGCAAATTTTAGCAGATACGGTTTTAAGTTAACTTCTCTTCCATAAGCATCACGAAGTGTAAATAAATAGGCCGCACCTATCAAAGGATCAAAATGAACAATTTTATCTCCAAAAGTTATACTGGTTATATTAGCACGAGAGCGTGTGATGTTTAAACGAATATCCAAGGTTCCAAACTCTATGTCTTTTTTGTAATCCGTATCACTTTCTCCGGCTTCCCAAAGCTTAACTAGCTTTATACCTTTGTGTTCAGCATACTTTACGGTATCTTTAGTAAATCCTGATTTGCATACAATTATTCCTTTTTCTATACCCAAGTCAAGCATAGTTTCAGATAGTTTCATTACAATATCCTTATTAGCTTTCTCTTTGCAGTATTTACATTCAATCGCAGTGCGAATGCTTTTCGTACCATCTAATTGCTCAGTCAAGACATCAATCTGATGCATTACACCGGATTTTCCTTTTAGCTTACATGCATCCGTAACCTAAGACCTTGATACCATATTGCGCACCGAGGGATTCATATACGTATTTAGTAATGGCTTCATAGTCCTTCCAGTTTATTTTGGATGTCTTAGACATAGCTAGTTTTTAAGTTTCATTGATTATATAAAATGTGAAATTCATGTAATTGAATTAAATCGATATTGAAACCTATGCATTTTGTTCAGTCCAATAGCTAAATCATATTTCTATTTCCGATTTCTATTAATCCAACCATTGTATATTGCCAATTCTAACTCAGCTATAGAATCAAATGATTCCTTACTCATCCTAACTTTGGCAAATTCAATAAATCGTTTATAGGTTTCGACATTATCCAAATCCGTCCAGTTAAATAAGAAGTCATATTTTAATGCCTGTTGAATCATTCGATCGACGGGAAAGTGAGGGGGTGGATATCGCAAATACCCCAATGTCCATAAATATTTAAGATAAAGATTCAAGAGTTTTTGAGCTACACCGAAATTAATGTTCAGTCCAATATCGTCCTGACACCTCAGCGATAAAATATTTTGGATGTGCTGCTCATCTGAAACCACTTTATCATATTGATGAGCCAAATCTTCAATCTGTTTCCTCAATTCACGTTTTCGTTGATCTTTATTTGTATGGCCTTTATATACTTTTGCTCTCTGGAAAGATGCTTGTATGGTCATGATCCATACCTGATCAAGGTTAAATTGTTTTTGGATATCTTTTAAATTCATAAGTGGGGTATAATAACGCTTTCTTAGATTATTATTTGTCTTTAATAGATCCTAGCCCTTGACACGACAGGCATATATCCCATAACAACCTTTAATTACAATCAAATATTTTGAATCTTATAAAGCTGATCTATATCCTCTCGATTATTTAGGATGAGTCTTTCGACCAATAAAACTGTTCGCTTAGCGATCTGATATATCTCATCAAATCTTTGTTTTATATAGTCATCATCTTTATAACTATTAAAATCAAAATAAATACTAGTAATATTATACACTTTCCATGGTGTCATAGGATCTAAGCAAATCAAGCCATTCTTTGTAAATATTTGATGAATAAATTGATTCAATTCTTTATTAAAATCAGAAACACCTACAAGAAATACAATCCTTCTCTCTTCTTTTTCCATTGATATTTCGAATAAAAATGGTTCTTTTCCTTTCCATGCACGACTAGTAGTATTTTTTATAGGTTTCATGATCTCGGTAATAGGAGAAGTCGTAAATCTACTGAAACTATAATACTCAGACCCTCTTACGTAATTGGGAACATTTTGTTCTAGAAGCAGGTTAAACCGATGGGTGATATAATTGACGTCCGAATTGATATTTTCCTTTACAAAATCGAATACATCCTTGTATTGATTGTACAATTGCGCAGCAAGTAGGTTCTCAGGGTTTGTTTTCATTAAGGTAGCTTGAATTGCTTTTAAGTAATCTTCTATATATATTCTACTATGAACATTAATGTTAATTGTTTTATCTGTCAAAATATGATTCAAATGTTTGGCTATGGTGGCATAAGAATAGATCTTATACTCATTATTTGATATTGTTAATTTACCACCAGGCGTAAGAAAAACAAAAAATCTATTTGAGATATGAAGAAAATGTTGATCGACATACTCTCGGTAATTTGTTAGTTGATCAGAATGCTCACCACTATCAAACTTATTTTCGATAGCGACGATCAAATCATCAAATTGAATAAATAGATCAATATTATTAATAGACTCTCGCTTTATCCATTTGAAAGCACCGCGTTTAGAAAGCACTTCTTTTGGGATAAGATCTCCTAAAACTTTATCTAGAAATAGAGTACCAAGACCATGCTTTTCATTTGGGTTCAACAGCCAGGCAATAAAATTAGAATGTCGTATCTCATATCTATCTAATTTTAAAATTTGGAAAATATTCGGCCGCTGCAACAATGCTTTTAATTTTTGAAAATGTTCATCTTTTTCCAATTCCAGTAACTTTTCTGTAATTGTATGCATAAAAAATATCTAGGGTTAGTTTATAGCTTTATTTTTTCTCTTTCTCCGCCAGACGCTTATACCAGCTGTTATCGCATTCATAGGCTTTGTTACTTTCTTCGCAATGAGTAAAGAAAGTTTATTAAAATATATATATTTCCATTATCCAATAGCATACTGGAACTGAAAAGAAACGCAAATTTCAATCAACATCAATTTAAAACATAAATGCGTCTTCAATGTAAAGGAGCAAATTGTTAATTGTAGATGAATATGTTTCTTCCAATGCCTTCCGAGAGCTCTTATAGCCCCACAAATTGTCTTTTGATGAAACATTTGAAAACTCTCTTGTTTCCTTTTTATTCGATTTTATTATTGTACATGTAAGTGCTGTAATTGCATTCCATTTTCCTTTTGGAAAGATAAAAGAATTGATATTCCCTCCAACCATTCCAACTCCAGCTGAAATTTCCGTTCCAAATCCAGCGCCGTAAGATGATAGATTAATTATTATATTAAATTTACCCTCTTTTGGTGTGAGTTTATCATTAATCAAAACATTCGGAAATGTTCTCTTTACATCAGATATTATTGCTGATAAAATTTGTTTTGAATCTGTATCTGATTTGAGTTTTTCAGGGTTTACCCTCCTATCTTTTATAATTAAAAATACCGTGTCATTAGTAGATACATCATTACGAACAGCAAAATTCACTGCTGGTGGCTTCCATTCATAAAGTTTCTGAGACAATACATTTCCTATTGTAAATGTAAATGCAATAAAAAATAAAAATACTCTTATCATTTTAAAAGTGTTAGCCATATACTATTGGTAGATAAATATTTAGACAAAATTACTAGATTGCGATATCCTTAGTTTTAATAAAATCAGCTATCGGATCATTATAGCGTGAAATCTCCTTCCCTTCGATGGAATTGGTCATGGTTACTATCATGGCATTATACTTTTCAATCGGGTAAGGTTAATACCCAAGCCTAATATACATTATTTATGCTGAATTAATATGTTTACAGATATTAACTTTTAAGATTATTACAAACTGTAAGGCTAAGGTATAGGTTTGAGAGTAGGATTGGTTACGGGAAACCGTAGCTGATTTACTCAACGATTTTACTAAGACAATAAAATAAACAAAAAGCCCCCCTTATAATCATTAAGGGAGGCAATTTTGGCTAGATGTCCGCTTGGGCTAGATGTTAACCGGCTTTGGGCATTCATCTAATGTAAAGATCGTGAGATTAGTTGAGATAATTGTTGTTCATTTCTTATAAAATGTTGTTCAAAAATTCCATTCTAATTATAATTCAATTCCAAGAGGCTATTTCACTTCATCAAATATTATTATCTGTCTTACGAAAATTCCAGATCAACCCACTCTTCGATAATGATAACCGTCTTTTATCAAAAAGTTCTCCCATGATCATCCAAACCTGATCTGTCAATGTAAAATATTTTTTAATGCTTAGAATTTCTATAGTCAAAAATCAGGTAACAGAAAACTTTTTGACTGCTCGTACTCCGTGCTCAACAGCTAGAAATAATGTTTTTTCAAAAACCAAACAGGATTCACCCCTCCCAAACTCAAGGTTTTTTTCCGTTTATATACTTTTTCATTGAATTTTGCTTACAAAAATAAATGATGTCAACAATTGGATGTGTGCCCCCATTTAAAGGGATGCTATCGTGTTCTACAAAAGTTCGGGCGAAATTATATCGTTTGACATTTTGAAACTTTACCTCCGTCAATTTGCTGATTAATAATTAAAACTTGTCTCAAATCGATAGAATTTCGTATCCTTCCACCCCAATGTTGATCAATTATTGTAAAAACAAAGTAATCATCGAACCATTAAAAAAACCAAATACCACTTTTTAGTGGTCGTTTTATTCATAATATTCGATCTTCCTTTTTATTAAAATTCCACCTTCAAATTCGTCTTTAGGATTTCTTTTAATAATCTGCTTTTGTTCAACCCAATTTTCATAATGATCATAAATATATGAATAGGTTGATGATTGTATGGTAGGGCTTTCTTCAGATCTGCTTTTTTCTTCTTCTATATCGCCATGTGAATTGTATTTATAATTTTTTGTTTCTTTAAAATAAGAAGAATTTAGCTCGATTGGTTTATTTGAATTGTCATATCTGATATCAACAACCCCTGATATATTGCCATCAAAATTGTCAGTTTTTTCTTTAATCATATTTTTATTCCGATCATATATTTTAGTGACAATAGAAACTAACAAAAACTCTTTTTTTGTTTCGCGGCTAAGTGTTACCTATTCGTAATCTGGTAGTATAATTTCTTTCTCTCTATTCTTCTTATTGTCTTTTTTATCTCCTGAAAAAACGCGCATCAACCATTTTACAGGTTTGCTTCCAACAATGGCTATCAATTGATTTAGGAGTGCAACTCCGACTCTCGACTCCGGATATACTATACGAGGAATACCCGGAGGCAGCTTTTGACACTCTTGAACGTAGGGTTTCATTATTTTTTCGTAGTTACGGAAAGCCTCTTCATAATTACCTGCTCTATAAAGCTCTCCAGCAAGGATATAGGCTCCTGCCACGGCAAGGTCTGTACCTTTTCCTGCTATTGGTGTAGCACACCAAGCGGCATCACCTGTAATGACAACCCTTCCCCTAGTCCATTTATCAGTCTTGACTTGGCTGACCCTCTCAAAATAAAGATCTTCACTCTCTTTTATCTCATTAACTAATCGTTCAGATTCCCAGCCTGCACCTTGTATACGATCAATAAGCGCTCTTTTCTGATCTGCTTCACTTAGGTCTTTATACGCGTTCTCTTTTGCCAGAAAAGTTACCGAAGCCCTTGTCTTTCCATAATTATCAGGCCTCAACATAAATACAATGCCCTTTGGCGCATTATACCAACGTGCCCACCGACTGTCGGTATTATTTCGAAGGATAGTAAGATAAGCGGTATATAAACCTAAATAGTTAAAACGAGGACGACCGCCAAAGGCAAGATCACGCGTTGCAGAACCGATACCTTCAGCTATAACCACAATATCAAAGACACCCTTCTTTCCACTTGCAAAATCCACCTTGACCTCATTTTCACTTTCTATCAAATCAATGATATGATCACCAAAAATATATTCTACACGCTTCGCGGTGAGATCGTACAGTATCTTAACCAGATCGCCACGTAGGATCTCAAGTTCCTGAGTCATGCTCATTGAACTATCAGATGGAAATTCTGCTATTGTATGATTGTCGGAATTAACGAAACGTAGCCCAATCTCGGTGGTATTATGTGCGCGGATCTCTTCTAAAATACCCATCTTAAGAGCAATTTCTTTTGCTGGTCCTTTCACGTCTATATTCTGTCCACCCAGTCTCAAGGCTGCTGCACGCTCTATCACGGTAACCTCGAAGCCGTACCTATCCAGCCAGTAAGCCAATGTAGGACCGGCGATGCTAGCACCCGAAACTAATATTTTTTTGTCTTTCATAATTATAATTTTCAATTTTTTGATTAGACAAACAACCTAAAGATCAAAGTAGTTCAAAAATACACGCAAATTTTTCACACGGGTTCTATAAAAATCCGAAAAAGCAAGTAAAGCTTTTTTTGTGTAAAAACACACTATAAAGTCTCGGTACTTTATACCGGCATATGAAAGACTGAACACAAAAAATGCTGTAATCGAAACTGCAACAAGTACTGAAAGAATTTATAGCTAATGAACTAAGCGATATTTACTCCAAAAAGATGACCTATTAATGCAGTCACACCCATTGCTATGGTACCCCAAAAACAGATCCTGCCCACAGCAACGCCTATATTTGAGCCCCACGTGATCATCGGTCAATAAGCAATTTTCTTCAAGGTGGTAATTGAACTGCTTAGTGAAGGTGTCATACTGAATACTTCCTACATAAGCATTATTGAGATAAATATGCCAAAGGCTGTATTTCTTGGCCCGAACTTCCACTACATGGCGTTTTCCATGATGATAAAACAAACTCAGGCACATCCGTATCAAAGCGAAGTATAAGAGCGTCAATGCACGCTTCCTTGATGTCATCGGCGAGTAGACCGAATGCCAATTCCCACTCTCCCTGAGATTTCCTGAAAACATAAAAAGCAAGACCATTTTTGTTGTAAAGATGATAATCTTTCATGCCCATGCTTTTATCATGCACGGTAATTTGAGCGTACATTACCCGATTTCGGCAAAAGATTTCTAGCGGTTTCATTTTACAATATTACTAATAATATTAGTAATATTGTGTACGGTATAGATTTATAGGGTTTCTCATTTTTTATATGCCATTGGATCGATGAAGCCTATCATAGCCCGATAATAGCATATTGCCGGACATGTTGCTTGAGCGTTTCTATGACACTACTGTACATTCCCTGCATCTTCTTCTCATAGCTGGTAGAGCGACCGCCAAAGAAATCGACATAGCTCGCTCCTTCCTATGTCGCTAAAGACAGCAGTGCCGAGAGAACAACTAGTCTCTCCCTACCAATTCATTCGCCTCGCTAAACATATTATCTGCAACCTTGACATTGATGCAATTTTTTAAGTAAATCGCATAATTCCCAAAATATGGAATACTGGAACGATTACTACAATTCTCGATTCTATTCTTTCTAATTTTAACGCCATCAGTCGAAGAAACAAAGATTGCCGAATTTGCACAGTCGTTGACCGTATTTGCCTGGATGGTTATATCTTGATGTACTCCCGCGGGCTTGTCAATCCCTCCTATTTCATGTCCTGTCTTAACGGCTATGGCGCCATAACCTGTCAGGGTATCGTCCCATCTGAGGTAGTTACTGCAATTATCTAGCCTGTTGCCTGTTATAGTGGCCTTTTTCACGGTTGTCGCTTCAAACCAGCGGTCCATATCACAGGAAAGTAAAATCGCCGGACCAGAAATATTCCATATTTTATTATTGCTGATCACAACTTTCTTGGACTGAACTACAAATCCGCGAGCACGGCTGTTTGAAACCATGCAATCCCGTATAATGGTCGATGGTGTACGCGTGTCTTTTGCCGCAAAATCGCCTACATTGACATTCTTCGGGATAGATTTTAATTGATACTTTCCTTTGCCGCGAAACTTGACCTTTGCTTTGCCCTTGGGCAAGCCTGTTTTACCGTCCAAAAATTCGATAATATCATCCTTGAAGGCCCAATCATCTTCGACGGGAGCTTTCGTCCAACCATTGATCAATAAAACCGAGTCAGCACAAATCTTGCCGATATGGCACAAACGACTATGAATATTGATAGCATCATCGCCCAGTCCAACAAATTCACAATGCTCGGCTTTAAACGTACCCGCCATTGAGGCTACATGTATTCCATCCGCACTAACCGACATCAAACGCCCGGAAGTTGGTTTGGGTTTCATACGAATACGCTCCAGCGTCATATCCCCAGAGCGATGACGACTATCGGCTAGATCGGATACATACATCGCAAATGCAGGCCATTGCCAGATAGTGATATCGCGCATTGTTAATGTGTTGACACCTAAAAAACTAAAGCAGGGATTGCCCGTAATCTTTAGTCTTAGATTGATAAGTTCGCCTTTGCAGAGTTTATGAGAATCATTATTATAAATTTTCAGACGTAAGGTACTTAGCTTTTCGATGCGTGGCCAGTTTCCGCTCTTTAGATCATAATGTGTGGAAATATGATAATTGGGTGTTCCATCGGCATTGTAGCTGAGCTGATGCATGATCTTGAGCTCAGCTAAACGATCCGCATATTCAGAAAACTCAGATAAAAGATCAATTTCATAGAATGACCCGTCCGAACTGTCACCAGTCCCTACGACGGTGCCATTGATACTTACGGGCCGATCGACATCAATAAAAAGGTCGTGCATAATAAGATCTTTGCAGTCGCTGACTTCCAATAAACTAGTCCAGCTGACATTGGAACTGAACGGATCGAACCCGGTAGCCATAAGCGTGGATGTATTGGAATCGCTGCCCCCATAGATCTCAATATCCTTTTTACCCGACAGTCTCAAAGACGCAGAAAAAGTATAGATGCCTACGGGAAAATATATTTTATCACCATCGTGAAGCCCATCCAAAATCAACTGTAAAGCGTAACGGTCGTCTAGCCCGTCATCCGGTAGCACTCCAAAATGTGTAACATTGATAGTTTTTGAACTTAAATCTGTCCAACCTAACAGTAATTGCACCAGTATTCCAAGCCTAAAAAAGGTTAATCGTGTCATAAAAAACGATTTATAAGATCAATACTATAATATAGATTTTAAAAGATTCCTGACTTCGGTCGCCCATATCCCATAAGCTTCTTGGTTGATATGAGTGCCATCAGTAGTGTACTTAGCCTTGAGGCCTGCAGGCGAACTAAGTTTGGTATTTAAATCTAAATAGTAAACTCCTTTGCTTTGACAATAGGCATTCAAATAGCTGTTGAGGCTATCGACCTGCACCTTACTCTCCGGATTATCCTGCTGATACAGAATAGACTGGACGACGGGTACAATCTGATGTTCTTTCAGCCCATCTATGAGCGAACGGTAATTGCTCTTGGTACGTTCCAAAGGGATCCCCACACCGATATCATTAATACCGCCCTCGAGAAAACATACGCGAGGTTTTAAATCAATAACGTTTTCTTTTAATAGCCAGACCAGATGTGAGGTGGTAAACCCAGGGAAACCGCTATTTTTGACGTCGCTACGTCCTAATAATGTTGCCCAATCTCCCCCTTTGGTAATCGAATCACCAAACATAATGATCGTTATCTTTTCATCATTTTGATCAGACATCCATTTAAAGCCTGTTAGAATCCCGGCCAATAAAACTGAGCCAATGAAGAATAAGAGCACCTTTGGAATATACTTTCTATTCATAATTTCTATTTTTAAGTTTATGGTTAACCGTTATTTAAACCGCTGTACTTTTAAGCGTCGTACCTCATCGGTCGTGCTGAACTCGGAATTTTTAGCTTCAACTTTCCAATAAATATCTCCTTGTTCACCTAATTTAAAATGCATCGTATTCATCAGCGAATCCAGAACAAAGTGAGTCAAAAAATATTTTTCACCTACTCCGGCAGATATCACTTTTCTTTCAGTGGTCAGTGCGGGATCTACAGCAAGAAGGAGATTGTAATCTATATAGGGTCTCTTTGAAAAATACTCGAATCCGACCAGCATGCTTGGATTATTCTTATCTAATATAACCAGTGAATCTGCCACCGGTTTGAGCAATATAGTCGGCTGAAAACCGACCTCATAAAATTCATTATCGTTTTTGCAGGAAAAAAACAGATTGATGCTAAGGAAAACGAAACTGATATATATTTTATTTTTCATAATGGCTAACTTAAATTTAGTTCATGATACAACGTACATTGTAGTGGAAATTACCTCCGCCTGCGCTGCTCCTTGATTGTGTGTTGATATCCGGATTACCGGGATCATTGTAAATAATCACAGCTGATGCTTCACCCGCGCGGTCCGCTGAAAGTGTTTCCCAAGAATATTGATATCCTTTTAAAGCCGGCGACGAAGTCCAGAATCCGCACATAGTCCCCGGATCGGTGAGAAACGTAAGTCCTTCATTCCAATAAAATCCCGAGGGCACAATATTGAATTTGACCTCATCTGTAATTGCTCCATTTTGAATCCAGAACTGCGGATTTTTGACTTTATTACCTGAGTTTGGTCCGAGGTAATTGATGACTTCTTTCCACTCTGCTAACGCAGGAACATGCCAGCCATCAGGGCAAATGCCCTGAATATGTTTGCCAGCCAGGGTTTTCTCCCGTGCGATGGCTTCATCACGGACGACTGTGCCCCATGGATAAAATCCACCGGCAATATTACGAATAGCAGCTGGACTGTCATTTGGAGCTAGTTTTCGAGGTAGCGGAAGGGCTGTACCGTCTGCATATACTTTTGCCCTAAGGTTCTCCGACATCATCGTAACAAGTTTGCCTCCGGGCAAGACAAATTGTAGTGCCTTATAATGTTCTTGATCCCGGGGGTCGACAAAGCTGGATACTGAAACCAAAGCATCAAAATAGCGCCATACGCTCTCGACTTTTCCTTGATTTCGCTGTTCTATCTTCCAAAAGAAACGACCTGAATTTTTAAATGATGGGTTTAATTTCTTCAGATCATCCAAAAATTCCTGATTGGTAATTTTATAGCTGGCTTTTGCTCCCACTTCGTATCGAATTGGATTGCAAAAATTCTCGTCAACGTCCAACATCAAAGTGTAGGTCGCTCCCTCCCGCTGTACCCAGCTGAATTCCTGCATCGTCTCATTGTCAAAATAATCAATTTTTATTTGTGTGCTATTCATCGGTAACAGCTGTTGTACCCAAGTAGGGTTAACATACTCTATTTTTTCTGTACAGGACATGAATAATAGGAGTATGAAAAAATAGATATATTGTGTTTTCATTCGTTTCAGTTTTACGATAATTGAACGATTAGTATCCTGAGTTCTGTTTAATATTGGGGTTAGCATTGAGCTCTTCATTCGGTATCGGCCAGAGATAATCTCTGTTGGGATTAAAAGACCTACGGTCAACGACAATAGGGATATACTGCCAGTAGGTTGTAATGTTGCCGTCCGAATACCAGGAAAGCTTGGATTTATCATAACCCAATGCATCGACCATAACGGTTTCGGCAATTTTCCAACGTCGAACATCAAACCATCGCCTTCCCTCCGCAAAAAGCTCTACACGTCTCTCATTGCGAATTACTTCTGTCATAACGGCTTGGGAAATATTTGGCATCGCTTGAGATACTTTCACCATCCCAACACGTGATCTTACTCTGTCGAGCAGTTCGTAAACTTGAGCTGTCGGGCCATGAAGCTGATTCTCTGCCTCAGCCCAGGCAAGCAACACTTCTGCATAGCGCATTACAATTCGATCTGTAGTTTCATTGGTCAATGTTTTGAGATAGGGGTCAACAAACTTACGGACTGTAAAAGATGTGGCGACATCCCAGTTGGCCGGTACGTAATGTGCCTGATACCAACCTTGGCCATCTAACCTAAACTCGGAACCGGGAACAACAATGGAGAGCTGCAACCGCGGATCACGATTGTCAAAAGGGCGGTCTTTATTATAACTAGGATCGCCTGCAATAAATGCACCATTGGTGGTACGGATGTCACGGATTGGATATCCATTCATAGTATAATAACTATCAACCATCTGGAGAGTCGGCGTAAAGTTGTTCCAATTTCCAAAAATTTTAGAAACCTCGCTGCTCTGCAGATCTTTGGCATAGTTGATCTTAAAGATAATCTCAGGGTTATCTTTTTGCTCAATACCGGCTGGCTGAAAAAGCTCGAAGTAATTAGAATACAGTTGATAACCCAGTTTTTGTATCTTTTGGGCCAGGGAAATGACAAGCTCGGGCTTGTTCATCCATTCGGCCACCCGAAGTTTCAACATCAAAGCAGCACCTTTGGATGCACGCTCTCCTCCTAACGCGACCGGAAGCTGGTCTATGGCATAATCAAGATCGTTGTTTATAAACGATAGTACCGCATCCAATTTGCCCCGTTCGGGATTGTTTAAAACGGTCTGTTCGTCTAAAATGGGTACCTCCCCATAAAAACAGACCAGGTCAAAATAGTAGTACGCTCTTAAAAAACGCGCTTCAGCACTTATTTTAGCCTTTTCCGAATTAGCGATCGCATCTGCACCAGCGAGCCCTTTGAGCAATGAATTTGCACGTGAGATACCTCTAAAGTTATATTTCCATTTGACCAATGTGAAATCACTGTCACCCGTCTGTGTACCAGACGCAAATTGTGGCGCAGGATCCCAGGAATGCGAATTGAAGGAATTATCACTCATATTGTCGTAAACATAAGGAACCATCTTATCAGGACTGTCATAGTACAATTGATTGTATACTCCGTTTAATAGCGTGTTAGCTTGCTCCGCTCCTGTCAGAAAGCTTTCAGGGGTTACTTTGTCCTCGGGTACCGTATCCAGATAATTTTGGCAGGAAGCGGATAGCATTCCTGAAATAATAAATATATAAAGCAATAGTTTTGAGTTCATGTCGATTAGTTTAGAATGTCAAATTCACGCCAACGGTGTAGGTTTTTACTTGTGGATAGTTTCCGATCCTTGTCCCTTCTCTCGGATTGCCCGAAGCTTCAGGGTCAAAACCTTTATAGTTTGTCAAAGTCAGCAGATTTTGTCCGCTTATAAAAAATCTACAGCCGTGGATCGAAAGCCTACGAAGTGCCTGATCAGCCAGGCTGTAACTGAATTCTATGTTTTTGACCCGAATGTATGAGAGGTCTTCTACGAAATAACTGGACTTTAAATTGCTCCGTTGATTGTCAAAGTAAACACGTTGATAGGTATTATTGGGCTGCTCAGGTGTCCACCTGTCCATAAGCCAACTAGCCCCATTATACCCACCGTTAAAAAATGGTGTAACGAGCTGTCCTGCACTCCATCCTCTGCCCCCCTGTGTACCCTCCAAAAGAGTACGCAGCTCAAAAGCCTTGTATTGAACATTAAGGTCTGCAGAAAATATATAATCTGGAGAAGTGTGCCCCAAAACCACTTTATCCTTATCATTTATAATACGATCACCATTCTGATCCTTCAGCCTAACATCTCCGGGTTGAGCTCGCAGGCCTGCGTATGAATTTAACAAGGAATACCCATCCTCATCGAAGGTCCGGAGGTGCTGCTGAATCTCACTTTCACTCTGATATATACCTTCGGTGTCGTATCCAAATAACGAAGTGGACTCTACGCCTTCTTTTAATATTGCACCGTCGAAAATAATTGGACTCATTCCCTTCAGATCAGTGACACGATTCTGATTGTGGGCGACGGCTACATTGGCCTTGAAGAGCCATTCATTGATTTTCTTATGGTATCCCAGCGCCACCTCAAGTCCTTTGTTGCGCATTTTACCAGCATTCTGAAAGGGGACTTCTGTAAAACCGAAGGTACTGGAAATAGGCAGTTGTAGCAGAATAGCACTTGTATTTTTAATATAGTAGTCGGCTGTTACACTAAAATCCTTAAAAATCTGTAGATCAATACCGATATTAGTCTGTGTCGTCTGTTCCCAGGTAAGCCCCTTGTTGGCGATCACCGAGACGGCAGCGCCTACGTTGTCGATATTATTAAAAATATAGTTGTTCTGCCTTCCTCCCAATGCTAATATATCAGCACCAGCATAAGGGTTGCCAATATTTTGGTTGCCGAGTATCCCCCAGGATCCCCTTATCTTTAGATCCTGAACGAAGGTAATATTCTTGAAAAAACGTTCTTGGGATAGACGCCATCCAGCAGAAAATGAAGGAAATGTCCCCCATTTATGGCCTCGTGCAAACTTGGAAGCGCCATCGTACCGCAAGTTGCCCTCAAATAGATATTTGCCCTTATAATCATAATTTAACCTTCCGAAAAATCCAATGGAGGTTTCCTTACTTCCCCAATCATTATTTTTGGCAGAGGAAGGGTCGCCCACACTAAAGTAAGGCAGATTGGCGGACAGCCGCCTGATTGATGTCTGGAAATAATTGCCTTTCCATTGAAATTGCTGAAAACCTACCAGGGCTTTAAAATGATGATCTTTTGCCAAGTCATAAGCATAATTGAGGTTTGCCCAGCTGGAAATAGTACCATATTTATTTGAGCTTTTGCTAATGGAAGATTCTCTAGAATTGTTTTTTCCAATGATGCTGGTTCCGTCGGCGGCCCTGGTAATCAGAAATAGATCTACATTTGGCGCATAAGAGAGCTGCCGATCATTATTGGTCACATAGCTCAATGCACTTTCAAATGTGAGCCGGGGCGTAAGGTTAACAGTCAAATTGGCGATTGTATTTAAATTGCTATTATCAAAGGTCTGCCCTCCCCCTGCTTCTTTAATTGCATCGCTATAGAACCAATCGGTCCATCCGTAACCTTCTATTTTTGGGATTACAAACGGCGCCATTTGGGTAATCCGGGCAATCGTTGCTCCAGCTCCTTCGATCAGGTCTTTTGTCTTGCCAATATAGCCCGACACAGTAAGCCCCAGATGTGCTTTATTGTTTAAAAATGAATGCTGGGTGTTGAATCGGAAATTATATCTATCGTAATTTGTCCCCTCAACAATACCTTTTTGATTGAGGTATCCTGCGGAAATGGCATAAACAATATTTTCCTTGCCGCCACTAAGCTGTAAATAATGGTTTTGCTGTAATGCAGGCTTAAAATAGAAATCTGCCCAATTGTAATCCCTATAGCGCACAGGGTCTTTAATATCTTTATAATGGCTTATATATTCATCGTCATACTGCGGCTGGAAACCTGAATTTATTTTCGCTTCATTCAGTAGCGTTAGATAATCATAGGAATTCAACAATTTTGGATACCGCGTCACTTGTTGGACTGCGTCGTATCCATCATATTTTATTTTCAGTTTTCCTTCCTGCCCCCTTTTTGTCGTAATCAAAATAACACCATTAGCCGCTTTATTGCCATATATGGATGCCGATGCAGCGTCTTTTAGTACGGATATGGAGGCGATATCTTTGGGATCTACATCATTAATTGCTGCTTCAAACCCGTCTATTATAACCAAAGGTGATGCATTGTTCAATGTACCGATCCCGCGGATCGTTAGTGTACCGCCATCAGCACCTGGCTGTCCTGAACTTTGAGTTACTTGCAGTCCGGCCACTTTTCCAGCTAGCGCCATAGAAGCATTTGTGATAGGACGGCTTTCTATATCAGCCATTGAGACAGATGTGACGGCCCCCGTGAGATTTACTTTTTTTTGTTTTCCAAATCCTACTACAACGACATCTTGTAGTCCAAAACTGTCCTGCTCGAGTTTGACCATTATTTCTCCCACGCCAGATTCGACCTGAACAACAGTCTGTTTATAACCCAAAAATGAGACTTGCAGACTCTGTCCAGAACGAACGTTAATACTAAACCGTCCCTCACTATCGGTCTTGGTGCCTGTCTGCGTTCCCATTATTTTGATATTTGCACCAACAAGTGGAATTCCTTGCGTGTCAAGGACACGCCCGCTGCGGATTTCCTGTTCGCGATATCGGTCAATAGAAATAGCTTTTGTTCTCCAAGCCGCATGAACGAGAGGTGGCTCTAGTATAAAAACAAAGAGAAAATAGAGCAGACTACGGTTTAATTTTTTTCGGTTCATCTCTTTCAAAAATTTGGTTATTGGTTATCTGATGCAACAAAACAAGGTATGATCTGTAACATCGTCCCGAAAATAAGGAGTTATTCCAACTAAAAAAGATAATATGGTTTAAATATGGATGAATTTAATTTTTCATCATTTTTTTTTGAGAAACTGAACGATATTACAATTAAATAAACGATATTATATTTATTAATCTATACATAGTTGTTTATTTGATAAATAAGCAAAGCCTAAAGAAAATGACTCTAAAAACGTTTTTCATATTTTGTTATCTACTGTTTATTTGTCTATCGCTGGATGCACAGCATATCAGAAAATATAATAAGCTGACACAAGAAAATGGCCTACTCTCAAATCGGGTAACCGCAATCTCGGAAGACCCTATTGGGCGTGTCTGGATAGGAACGAGCGATGGCATCAACTTATATGATGGCGCCCACATAATGGGTAATCCAAAGTCGATGAGTGACTCTATTTTTCAACCGGGCAAAATCATCGAAATTAAGTCATTTAAACAGGAAATGATCATCGCTGCCGATAATGGCATATATAGCTATGATTTCACAAGTAATAATTATAAGCTATTGATCAAAGCCGAATTGCATAATACGTCGAAAGCCTTGGCCTTGACAATAGATGCTGTAGTAATACTCTGCAACAACACGTTATACAAATGGGATGAACAAAAAATTTCTATACTCAATAACGATGTATATTTTAATAGGATTCAGGCGGATAATCAAGGTAACCTATGGGGAGCTACCTTCACCACCGTTGCTAAATGTGACAAAAAAGGGAATGTTTTAGCCAGTTTTAATTTCGCCGAGAGCTACGACAGGGATGTGCTCATCACCTCGCTGTACTGTGACAACAAAAATCTGATCTGGGTAGGAACAAAAAGACACGGTATACTGCGCTTCGATCCCATCCAAAATAAATTTAAGGCGCAGCTACCGCAACCCGCACAGATTCAAAATGTATGTAGTATTGCCGAAGACGCAGAGGGCAGACTTTGGATAGGTCATAACAAAGGTGTAGCTGTATTTGATTATATCAACCAGTATACAGAATATCGGATGTTAATAGAGAACTTTGACAATGAACTTAATTCTACAGTCTGCGCAATCTACAAAAGTAAGTTTGATGACATGATATTGGGGACTTATTTTAATGGAGCATTCTGTCTCTCGAAAAATGATTCATGGTTAGATTTTTTACACGTCACCAATCCCGGAAGAGCCCGTGGAATCGTAATCAACAATATTCTCATGTCATCAAAAAAACAGCTTTGGGTTGCAACCAACGCCATCGGGATAAATGTATACAATGGACAATCACAGGTAATAAAAAGGTTTAATCAGGAAAAAAGCAAAATCAGTGATAATATCATATCACTGGAAGAAGATGCTCAGGGAAATATTTGGGCTGGGTCTGAATCAAACGGTTTATACTGTTTAGCTGACCAGGGAAGCAAAATCAAGCATTATGAATATGATAAGAACATCGCGTCATCTTTACCGAATAATAGAATATTCTCCATCCGAAACTTCAACAAGGATTATCTACTTGTGGGGACAGATGGTTTTGTAAGCATATATGACCGCCATAAAGATAATTTTACAACTCTACTTAAAACGAGCTCGACGATAAATGACATCATGGTAAACGATCATCTGATATGGATTTGCTGCCTCGATGAGATCATCTGTTATGATTGGAGTAAAAAGACAACTAAAATATATAAGAAAGAGCTGAATAAGGGAAATAGGATACAATTTCTTTCGATGCTCCTTGATGGAGAAAATGTCCTTTTAGGAACAAAGCAAAACTACCTTTATTTTATTGACAGAGATGGTCATCTACTTCCTTATCCTGGTCGAGGAAAAATCAATGTTCAAATACATGGTATCAAGAAAGACAACCTGAAGCGGTACTGGCTATCAACAACAAATGGCTTGTACTGTGTTGATACAGACCGGACCATTAAAAATTTTAATGTCAGCTGGGGTTTAAACACATCCTGGTTTAACGAACGTTCTGCCTACTATTACAATGACACCTTATACTTTGGGTCTGTTGACGGAATATGTTTTTTTAAGGCGCCACAGTTAGACCCACGTCCAACACATAAACCTTTACTCTACTTTTCTGATTTTAAAATATTTAATATCAGCCAACTTAGGAACAAAAAGTATTTTGAAAAAGGCATTGATCATACGAATGAAATTGTGCTCCCTTATGATCAAAATATGATTTCTATTGAGGTGAACCAAGTAAATTTCGATCCGCAAAGCCGCGAAAACTATCGCATATTTTATACTTTAAAAGACATTGACAAACGTTGGTATGAGCTTTCGAAAGCTTCAGGAACAATAACTTTTACTTCCTTAAAACCAAAAAATTACGAACTCCATATTAAGTTAGTAGATCTGAACAATAATATCATTGCTACAAAAAAAATGCTGATCAAAATCAAACCCCATTTCCTGTTGAGCGATATTATGTTGTGGGTATATGGAGCATTGGTGATTGTGGCCCTCATCCTATTTAGAAAGTTCTTAAAAAGACGGCATTTGAAAATCTTGAAGATAAAACTAGCCGAAGTAGAAACGTCTAAATTAGAGGAACTGAATAAAAGTAAGCTTGATTTTTTCACCTATATGTCTCATGAACTTAAGACTCCCTTAGCTATTATTATGGCGATACAGGAAGACCTTTTTTCCAATCATAAGATTGAAAACATCAAGGAATATGAAATCTCCCAAAAAAATATCAAACGGCTTACGTTCCTGATAAGTCAATTAATGGAATTTAGAGAAATTGAAAGCAGTAATTTGCCATTAAATACCATTAACGGAGACCTAGTCATCTTTTGTCAAAATATCTTTTCGATGTTTGCGCCTTTATTCGACCGTAAAAACATTAAATATCGATTTGAAAACCCATCAACAGAAGTAAATGTCGACCTCGACTTCGATAAACTGGAAAAAATAATCAGCAACCTGCTGAGCAATGCGTTTAAAAACTGTGAGGTGGGTGGCCAGATAGCTCTTGTACTATGCGTTTCAAAAGATACCAATGAAGTTGTTATTCATGTAAGCAATACGGGCAGTTATATACCACAGGACCAGATTGAAAAAATATTTGAACCTTATTTCAGACAAAAGTCAACCGGCAATTATTATGACAATAATGGTATTGGTCTAGCTCTGGTTGTAGGTCTCACAAAGCGCATAAACGCACAGATTGATGTAAAGAGCAGCATTGAAGCTGGAACACAATTTACACTCACTATACCGGTGGATAATTTTGTATCCGAGCTTCCGGATGACCCTGATCTCGAATTAAATGCTACAATTGAGCTCATAGACGACGTTATTTACACTGATAACAGCCAAATAAGATTTGATATTCCGTCAGAAGGTAATACGCATAAAATTCTTCTGGTAGAAGATCATACTGATCTGGCAGAACTATTTAAGAATAAATTACTGGAATCCTATCATGTCATCATCGCTCACAATGGACAGGAAGCTTTAGAATATATTAGGAATAATCCGATCGACATGGTGATCAGCGATATTATGATGCCCATCATGGATGGATATGAATTATGCAAGCATTTGAAAAGTAACCCGAAGACCAAACACATCCCGATTATCCTAATGACTTCTTATGATACGATTGCCAATAAAATCAAAAGCTATGAATTAGCGGCAAATGGCTATATCAATAAACCCTTCAGCACGCAGGAGCTACTGGCTAAAATGGGTAGTTTATTAAAAAATAAAGCTACGCTACGCCATTACTACAGTCAGGCGGAGCCTTTACGTATTAAAGAAGAAGCAAACTCTCAGGAGGAAACTTTTATTTTAAAAGTGCAAGAGATTATCGTTAGAAACATTGCGGAGAATAATTTTTCTGTCCATCAACTAGCGCAAGAAATGCGCATTAGCAGAACCCAATTGTATATATTGCTAAAAAAAATAACAGATCTCACTCCTACTGATTTCATTATTAAAGTCAAACTTGATTATGCTAAAACCTTATTAAAAGACCCATCTTTTAGCATTTCTGAAATTGCATATAAGTTAGGTTATTCCAATGCAAACTATTTTAGCAAGCAGTTTAAGGATTTCTTTGGTATAACGCCAAGCCACTATAGAAAGGCTAAATAATCACTATCCATTTCAATCCTCACGATTGAAATGGATAGCAAAAATGCTTATTGATATGCAATTTCTGGATTCCAGTATGTGGTATCCCAGCCTGAATTGGAACGCCGATCCACACGAAAGGATAATTCGTCGCCAAAGGTGACAGGCACATTAATATCATGCCAAAACCCAGTGGTATTATTGTAAACAACAGTTTGCCAGCTACCTGAAGGCCATATCATTACATTATTTTTCCAAATACTCACGTTGACACCATCCCCTCCCCCGATGTCATTTTTACGAACCAATCCGGTAATTTTTACGGTACCCGATTTTGGCGCATTCCAAACAAGTATCGGCTGGCTATTATCGGGATGAATATAGAGGTTACCGCTACCGTTCCATATGGCGTCATAACTACCCGAACCGCGCCAATGATTTGATCCGTCCGGATTCCAGCTCATCAAATTTGTACCTATACCGGCCTGCCAGTATTTATAGTACCACCTGCGGGTTCCTTGTACCAGCGAAAAATCGGTCGATGCATTATAGACATCGCTATTAACTGTTCCGGATGGATTGATAATCTTAACCGAATTCGCATACTGATTCATGGTCAAATGGCTATCTTTAAAATCTTTAACATAGTTACCGTTAATCTTAACATTTTCTAGCGTCACTCCTTCAATACGATGGCTATCATTCCAACCGATCAATTTGATTTCGTTACTACCCCCGGATGTGGATGTAATATTCTTATAAAGAATATTTGTGATTGCTCCAGGCCAATTCCAGTTTCCGGTCAACGAACCAAAATAAAATGTTTCATCCATCTGAATATTTATTAGTCTTTTTGCTCTTTCTACCCGGATGTCTTCAAAGGTTATATCATTAAAGTAGGTGCCATGTAAGGCGAAAATATTGATAGCGGAACGGTCAGGGAGAACATCCGGATGATTTTTGTCATCGTAATTATATAGGATATCTATGTTTTGAAACTTAATATTCTGAAAATAGGCTGCGCGTGATTCAGCGCCGATACCGATGGTGTTATTTGCATCAGCCCATAATTGTGCATTTTTGTAGATTACATTATAGACAGGCAGTGAATTTGCGGGAATTTGATCCGACATTCCTTTGATGGCGACTGCATCATCTGCAGAGTGGATAAAAGATTTATCAAAAGTGATATCGTGACTGCTGTTGATATTAAATCCATCGGAACTGGCAAAATATGGGCTGACAGCTTTATAATTAGTTACATTTACAAAAGAACAGTTGTGCATGGCAGAAGTCCAGCTTCCTATGTTTCTATTGACAATGATATCTTTCACAGTCGAGTTGCTTACTGCGCCCAATGCCAGGGCTATATCATCCGTGGGACTGTTGTAATCGTTGAGCAGAACGCCCCTACCCCTTATTGTCACATTTGACGCATTATCTATTTTTACTCTTCCTCTGATAACGGCTCCGCCACCGATATATAGGGTTTTTCCGGAACTCAAAGTTAGTGGCGGCTGCGAGCTCAAATCGTAATATCCCGGACCATAATACAAGACATTGGGATCTGTCGCTACTGGAATATCACTTTCTGGCTCCTGGGCAAATAAATGAAGTACCTTTCCTTGGTAATCATTGTCTAATACAAGTGATATATTGGTCGGCTGAGAGAGTGTGAAAGTAATCGTATTGCCGGATCTCACCCCTGTGATACCCAATGATGAAGGCACTAATTTGAAGCTGCTGAAGCCGCTGGAAGGGGTAATCGATATTGATACAGTACCGCTGAAATCAAAGTAACCATAACTAACGCTATTGCCCCAGCTGTTATTTCCCGCGTTATATAGACCGATTGGATTTCCACCCGCACTAACTGTAAAGGCCGTTGACTTGTACTGATTTGGTAGACCGCTGGGCAAAGGATAAGTTGTTACTGCTGTGCTTAAATTAGCTTGGACAGTCGAGTTTGCTGATTTTAGAAATTCAGCTTCTTCCTTTGAAGGTGCTATTTTGTTACACGCGACAAAACATAGCCATAAAAATGGCAAAATAAATGATTTCATAGTTGATCTATAAGTGGTTAATTGTTAGGTTAAGATAGAAATACTCCAGAAAAATTACCACGAACTAATCAATTATTGAACAAAAGTGTAACACTTTAAACTTTATTAGTAGTATCGGGAGCGATTCCTTCAGTCGCAGCTTTTTGGTCTTATCGGGCGATTGCTTTCCTTCTATATTTTATCTCCTGTGCCATATTAAATAATCACTTTTTATTTGCTCCTATATCTTGATATCTCAAAATTCGGGTAGAGGTCAAACTGTCATTGGATAAATATTTATTTTTTCGTATAGTAATTCCAGATAGATTTGGTTATGTCGGCAATAATTTTTTCAGTGACCTCTCGTTCTTCGGTGATATCTTTTAAGTAAACAGAAAGAACGATGTGATTTCCATTGGGAAGTTTAAAAATACCTACATCGTTCATCGCTGCTCTTAAATCATTCTCATTTCTATCTGAAATTCCAGTTCTGTGCGCTAATTCTGTTCCTTCGGGAAGCCCTGCTTTCATCCAAGTAAGGCCTCTCGAACATTCTACCATGAGTTGATAGAGGTAATTTGTAGTGTTCTTTTCAAGAACCTGTCCTGCACAAAACTTCTCCAATAATTCGGTGGACGCTAATGGCGTTGTTGTATTGATATATAGATTCTCCCAAATTCGCATTTCTTGTTCATTGACTTTAATGGTAAAATCCTTTATTCCTTGTTTATGGATAAACTTTTGGACGGTTTCCGGACCTCCAATCAAGTCTAAAAGAATATCACAACCATTGTTGTCGCTGTGCGAAACGGTATATCGTAATAGTTGGTCCAAAGTTAAATCCATATTTCCGTTCGGAAATTCGTCCCGAATTGGGCTCCAGGTATTTGCGTGCAGATCTTCTTTTTTAATAAAAAATTTCTGTGATAAAGAAAGTTTACCCTGATCAACCAAGTTCAAGGTCGCCAAGGCGATATGAAATTTAAACACACTCATTAATGGTGCATTTAAATGTCCATTAATACTTAATGTGTCTTTGATTTCAATTCCCTTCATTGAAATACCGACTGTTGCATTCTTTGTTGCAATGATTTGATGAAGTTCTTTACGGAGGCTATTACTTTGTTGTGCAAAAGAGTGAACTGAAAACAAGAAAATGCAGAAAAATAATAAAAGTTTGTTCATTAATAAATCTATTTTAAAAGGTTACTATCTTTCACACACTCTCTCCTCCTGTAAAAATAGTAAGCAATTTCGAAGTTTTTATTAATTGCAGGCAAAAAATTGGTCCGTGTACGAAAGTCGCCGTCTAAATAATTCCAGTATTACTAATAGTTGGCCAAACTAATTTACCTCCACTAAGAGGTCTATGTGATTTGCTCATGTACACATACCATTACAAATTCGCAAACAGTTCAGTTAATTTTTATATTATGGCGCCGAGCGCCGAAAACTTTGAAGGTGTTAATCAGAGATAGGAAAATATGCCAAAAAACGAAGGGTTTTAAATGGAATTTTGACACGATCAATTTGTTGACCAGTGATCTTGATTAACATGGGCTGTCTGGATTCGAAAACCAATGACCATTCAATTCAGGAACAGATGAACCATACAGACAAGTAAATTGAGCCGTAGAAGAAAGCAATATGGTTATTAAATCAAGACCTTTGGATAATAAAATTAAATCAATCAAATGTCAAAAATCACTAAAATTCAATTGGGTCAAAACGGCCCCTCCGTTTCAAAGCTTGGTCTGGGATGTATGCGGATGTCATCAATATGGGGTGGCCCAACTCCCGATGAAACTGAAGGTATTGCAACCATCCATCAAGCTTTGGACAGCGGGATCAACTTCCTGAATACGGGAGATTTTTATGGTGCAGGCCACAACGAAATGCTTATTGGCAAAGCCATTAAGGGAAGGCGGGATGATGCTTTCATCAGTGTCAAATTTGGTGCTATCTTCCACAACGGCCAATGGATCGGTTTGGATCTCCGTCCTGTAGCGATCAAGAATTTTGTCAACTATTCATTGACCCGTCTGGGCATTGAAACTATCGACTTATATCAACCCTGTAGAATGGATGGCAGTGTGCCAATAGAAGACATCATCGGAACGATTGCCGACCTGATAGATCAAGGAAAAGTACGTCATATCGGCGTATCGGAAATAACCGCCGATCAGCTCCGTAAAGCCAACAGCATTTATCCCATCAGTGCACTGGAAATCGGTTATTCTTTGGCTGACCGTCAGATCGAAAATGAGCTGTTGCCTGCGGCTAAAGAATTAGGGATCGGTGTCGTGGCATTTGCCAATACGGCAGAAGGATTGTTAACCGGTAACCTACAAGCGCCAATTCCTGCGGATGACCATCGAAATCACTTTTCCCGTTTTCAGGGAAATAACCTGATCCATAATCTTGAGAAAGTGGAAGTATTAAAAGAAATTGCTCAACGTAAAAATGTCACCCCTACACAACTTGCGATTGCATGGGTAAAAGAACAGGGCGACAATATCATGCCATTGGTGAGTATGAGCCGCAGATCAAGACTACCCGAAAATATTGCTGCGATGGAAATTGTATTTACCCCAGAGGAGATGAATATTTTAAACACTACATTTGCAATAGGTGCTATCAAAGGCGGCACTTATTTACAAAGATAAATGGAAAGTCCAGCAGAAATACTTCCCGGCGTGATATTCTATTCTTACCTTTCTTTTCTGAAGAAAGAGAAAGCATGCGTCTGGAACCACCATACCCTGGTATTACAGGTCTCGGGCCAGATGATTCTGGAAACAGCTGAGCAGCATGTAAACATATCTGCCGGGGAAGTATTGCTCATTCACAAAAATCAGCTGGGAACCTTGACTAAAACCCCCGGGCCAAGTGGTCACTATGAAACTATCGTCATATCACTGCAAGAAGATCTGATGCGTCAGATAGCACTAGAGGAAAAAATGGAAGCTCAGGGTAAATACACTGGCCTTCCGAACATATGCCTCCCCAATAATGCGTTTATCAAAGGTTATTTCCAGTCGGTCATTCCCTATGCGCGAAGCGCTGGTCATGAAATGACTGACGAAATGGGACTTTTAAAGGTGAAAGAGGGAATCAAGTTGATACTGATAGCTGTTCCGGCACTGCGTAACTTTTTGTTTGATTTCGCAGCGCCTTATAAGATGGATCTAGAAAAATTTATGCTGAGCAATTTTCATTTCAATGTCCCTATTGAAAAGTTTGCACAACTCACCGGAAGAAGCCTTTCAGGATATAAAAGAGATTTTCAGAAAACCTTCGGGATGCCGCCACGTAAGTGGTTACAGGATAAAAGGCTGAATGAAGCACGGCATTTAATTGAAAGAAAAAACAAAAAACCATCAGCTATCTATCTCGATCTTGGTTTCGAGACCCTGTCCCATTTTTCTTCCGCCTTTAAGAAGAAATTTGGCAAAGCGCCGACTGTAGGTGGATAGTATTCCCAATCTTTTAATTGAATTATTAACTGCTACTTTTCAATCGGGAAATGTTAATACTTAAGCCCAATATACACTATATATTGCGGGCGAAGTGGTACAAAATGCTGGTTTCGCTTTCCGATGTCCAGCATTTAGTTTCTCTGTTTTATTTTGTTATTTAATTCTTCAAGTTTAGTTTTTGCGGTAGTACTAGTTGGAGAAAGTGTCAAGATTTTTTCATAACACTTTTTTGCTTTATCCATATATCCCCTGACTGTGTAGGCCTCGGCTAAGCTATCCCATACATTGATTGATTGCGGATAATTTTCCGTATTCAGCTCAAAAATAGAAATTGCTATATCAGGTAGTTGCCTATCATAAAGGGCAACATATCCAATAGTATTTACAAAACTTTGGTCCGGTTTAGTATCAAAGAAAAGTTCCTTTTTTATTTTTGCACTGTAATTTACCAATATATTGGGGTCTTTTGTTACTTCATTTATATCAATATTATATGGCTCGAAGAGATATCGAAGGCCATAATATGTAGCAGGAATTGTTACTGTTAAATGCTTTTCGTCTTCAAAATATCGAAAGTCTACCTTCAGATCTGGAGATTTATTCTCTTTCAGTAATTTATAAAATTGACTGCCCCACTGATAATGCCTCTTATCCTCCTGCATATTATTGGCTAATGCAATATATATTCTAGCTTTTAGGTCAACTCGATTCTCTAATACTTCTTTACTTCTTTTCCCAATATAATTATGATCCCAAAACCATGAGGGGTCGATAAGTAAGTAATAACTAAACAGCTGCGGATTTTCTAACAGGCAATGTAACGCAAATAGTCCACCCAATGAGTGGCCGATAATCATGCTTTGTGGAAGGGTTCTGAAAGAATTATTGATTTCTACCATTAATTCATCCTCCATAAAACGCATGAAATCATCCGCTTTTCCGCTACTTTTAAATGCAGTAATATCTTCTCTATCCAAATAATTCAATGAATTTGTAGGAGTGAAATCCTTTGTTCTATCGGTGTTTTCTATTGAAACAATAATAAGTTCAGGTATTTGCAACTTAAGATTTGCATCTGAATGCATCGATTGTGCAATCCCCGACACTTCCAAAAACTTACTCCTATCCCCATCTAAAACATAGGCAACGATGTATTTTTTGTCGATATTGTTTTTATAGGAAGCCGGTAAATAAACAGAATAATTTCTCCTTTCATTAAGTATTTTAGAGTTTATCGTATAGCGCTGTCCAATCACTAAAAAATTGTCATGTGATTGCGCAAAAGAATTGCTAAGGCTAAAAATAAAAAAACAGATTATTGTGGTTATAGTTCGGCTCGTCAGTATATTGCTGGAAGTCATCCGTATTGTTGCCATTAAAAAGGATTAAATCGATATTATAAATACAAGTAAGCTTTAAATTTATGTAAAAATTTTAGATTTATGAATATGTTTCAGCACACCGAAAATTTAACTACAAAAAATGAAGGAGAATTTATATTGTGTCTTATTTCAAAAATTCACAAAAGTATCATTGCAAAATAAAATTTAATCAGCCAGATAATATAGGGCTTAGATGTTTCACTTCTGTACAAATTTAAGTCAACATCATTAAAAACTGCCAAATTATAGCCTCCGACTTTCATTGCGCTTCGATATTGTACCGCATGTAACCCTAACAGATTTATCCGTTTGGATGGACACGGACAAGACCAATACAGATCATTGCTAATTTGCAAAAAAAAGAAAAGCTTATGATCAACTTGAAAACTTTCTATCTCGCAATGTTCATTGTGGCAATTTATTTTACTGCATCAGCACAGGTAAACACAGCTACAAAATCTGACAGCAATATTAGCCAATTGTATAGACGTTTAGATACTGTGATTCAGAATGAACATATACCCGGTCTACTGGTTGCTATTGTAAAAAAAGACAGTATACTGTACTCGGGTGGACTGGGCTATGCTGATCTTAAACAACGTCTTCCAGTAGAACATCAAACGCAATTTCACTTCGCCTCTGTCACCAAATTTTTCGTGGCAATGGGTATACAACAATTAGTGGCTAAAGGTAAGCTAAAACTCAATGACCGTATTCGTGATATCGCGCCCGAAATACCATTTGACAATCATTGGGAAGCTACAGATCCGGTACGGGTAGTTCACCTACTCGAACATACCGCCGGTTTTGAAGATGTTCAACTCAACAGCATGGTAGATTTAAGCAAAAAAAAGCCAATTATTGGTATCGAGGCCATAAAAGCTGTTAGCAATTCGCTTACGGTACGCTGGAGACCGGGAACGATGATGTCCTATTCCAACCCTGGTTATAATGTACTCGGCTATATTATTGAAAAAGTTTCGGGCATGCCTTGGGATAAGTATTTAAAAGAACAGATTTTTTCACCATTAAACATGCACAATAGCTTATTTGATATTGATGGTGCTCATAGACCCAGCTGTGCCACAGGCTATGACTTTCAAAATGGGAAATACAGACCAATGCCATTCTATAGTCCTATCGGAAATGGGGCCGGAAGCGCTTTGGTATCCACTGCTGAGGACATGGCAAAATTTATGCTTTATCTGCTCAATGGTAATGCCGACAGCAGGTTACTGGACAATGCCGGCCTGAAGGAAATGGAGACTATTCACAGTACATTGGCCAGCCACGCTGGATTACAGACGGGATATGCCCTCGGTAATGATTTATTCCCGAATAATAAAAAGGTAAGCTTACGGGGCCACAACGGTAAAGGCGAAGGCTTTGTATCCTGGTTGTTCTTTAACCGTAAAACCGGTATCGCCTACGCAATAGCAGCCAATAGTATCGTCAATATGTGGCCAATCTCACAGGCTATTGAAGAATTTTTGACAAGGGACATTTCTCCTCAGAAACCAATCAGTCTACCGATAGATGACAAAAAAATTAAACCGCTACTCGGATACTATCAATTTATGAATCCCAAAAACGAACGCTGGGAATTTTACAGACGTATCTTTGGCGGCATTGAATTAACGACGACCAGTAAGGATAGACTCGTTGTAAAAAAAGAAAACGGACAGCTCGATTCTCTTGTCCATGTTGGCAATGGCATCTTCCGACTAAAAGATGATATTCTTCCCGCCTTTGTATTAGCCAGAGATCCCGATGGGCAGCCTTTTTTTCAAGGTTATGGCAATAGTTTCTATCGCAAAGTACCTCGAGTTTCAGTTTTAATCCAACAGATACCTATCTATCTTGGACTTACAGCCATTTTGATTTATCTCATCTATAGCCTTATAGGCATATTTCTTACACTCTTTCGAAAAGTGAAACTGATAGACCTAGGCATTCCTTTATTGCCAATAATAGGAACATGCTGTTTTCTCGCTGCTTATCGTCTCATGGGACAAACGGATGCTAGCCATAAAGAGTTATTTACCTCTTTTAATGGAACAAGTTTTTTCATTTTTCTAGGCATGCTTCTATTTGCTATTTTGGTTGCCGTCAGCAGCTTGCTGCTTTATTACCGTTGGTCTAGACTGAGCCCATTATGGCTTCGTCTGTTTTTGGCCTTCAATAATTTCTTTTTTTGCTATCTCGTCGCCCTTCTATCCGTAAATGGTTGGATCGGGGTACCCATATGGATGATGTAGCACCATTTGATCAATTATGTTTAAATTCACGTTACAATGATAACTTACGACTGTCCATGATCAATATACTCTATACCTTTCATGCTTTTTCAGCTGGTGCATTTCTGTTGCTCGGCACCTTAATCTTTATGGGTGTCAACCACAGTTTTTCCCACACAGACCGGTGGCTTGGAACATGGTATTATTTGATGGCATGCTTATTTACCCAGCTTTTTCTTGAAGGTTTTCATATCGAGAGCAATGGATTGATCCATACGCTGGAACTGCCACGATGGGCTACACTCCCCTGCTTCTACCTGGCCGTTCACTACATGGTCAAACCAACAGCAAAAAATCGATATTGGGGACTACATTTTGTTCCATTCCTCGCTTTCGTTTTCTTATCCATCATCTATTTAATACCCGGCCTTTCTAATAGACACATCCATCTGCCTCAATTACCGCAATGGATCATCTTTGCTATCAAATATTTCTTTTTTGCACAATGCATCTTTTATTGGATTGCCTGTTATAACCTCTTTAAAATACACCAGAAAAACATTCGCCAGCTATCTTCCTATACGGAAAAGATAAACATGGCTTGGTTAAAGTATCTATTGATTGCGCTATTATTGATGATTGTTGCCCGTCTGCTGGCTATGGTTCATTTAGTTTTTAGTGCTGTCGCCCCAATTTTATATTTTATGGGCACAATGGCACTTGGGTACGCAACGCTAACACAACGGTCAATTTACACAATTGAGTCTACAGAAAACCTCATCAACGAAGCGCAGCATAAAAAGGTTAAAGCCGAAGAACGGCTGACAGCACAACAGGTAGACGCATTAAAAGAAAAACTAGTACAGAAAACAACAGCTGAAAAGCTATATCTCGACCCGGCTTTAACACTATCATCCCTCGCGGAACATATCGGAATCAATCCGCATGATCTGTCCTACATCATAAACAATGGACTGGAGAAAAATTTTTACCAGTTTATCAACGAGCTTCGCACGGAGGAAGCGAAAAAACTTTTATTATCCAAAGAGGCCAAGCAACTTGATATGTTTGGAATCGCAATAAGGGCAGGCTTCAATTCAAGAACAACCTTTTATGCCAGCTTCAAAAAAGCAACAGGCATTACGCCGACAGAATATATGAAAGTCCATAGTAAACAATCAAACTAACCCGACACAATGAAGTTTGTTCGATTGCATCCATTCGGACGGTTAGCCTATCAAAAAGACCTACTCTTGTATCATATCAACAAAAAAAATTATGATACAATACATCAAACCAAGCGGGTACTCGAGAGCGATCCGCCAATTTTCCAAAGCAACATATGGTCTTCTGGTGGGAGCATGTTGTCTTTTTGCTTCGATTGATACATTTGCACAGGCCAGCCCTAAAGATAGCCCCCAGCAAC